>NZ_JABXEM010000077.1:0-39172 GCF_013372595.1 Myxococcus sp. AM011 | reverse complement strand
GCCCTACTCCGCCCCCTCCGTCCCCGTGCGGAAGAAGGCCCCCGCTCCGCCGCCCGAGCCTGAAATCCAGGCCGTCGTCGAGCAGCCCGTGGCCTGCGCAGTCATCGGGTGTCGACAGCCCGTCCGCACGCTCGGCTATTGCTCGGCGCACTACCAGAAGCGTCGGCAGATGGTGGCCACGGGCCGGCTCCACGCCGCCTGGGTCGAGCACGCCGCGCCCCACTCCATTCCGGATGTCATCCTGTCTCGCCGTCGTCGCTCGGAGAGCGCGGCGGAGACGCCCGCGCGCGCCGCGACGCCCACTCCGACCGGCCCCCGCGTCTGGGTCCGCAAGAAGGGCCAGACGCAGTCCGTGGGTCCCCAGGGTGAAGAAGGCCCGTCCGCGCCGTCCATCCTCCCCACCCTCCGCCCGGCCGAGGGCGCCGATGCGGCGGACACGGTGAAGCGCTGGGCCGCGGAGTTCCTCGCGACCAAGCGTCGCAACTGAAGCCAGCCCCCAGCCCCCCGCGCTGTACCCGGTGATACGTCCCTCGCTTCGCGAGTCGGGACGCCCGAGGGAAGCGCGGGGGTCATGGGTTCATCCAGGAGCGACTCCCGCCCTGGATGAACCCAATCACAGCCAGGACACCGTGCGAAGGATTGCCCCGCTCAGTAACGAGCCTGGAGCATCACCGTCGCTCCGTAGGTGTTCGCATCCTTGAAGACAGGCACCGCCACGCCGGTGTCATCGTCGACGAACTCCGTCTTGTTCGGGTCATTCACGTAGGCGAACTCCGCCACGACGCCGGCCACCGTGCCCAGGTCCCAGCGCACCGTGGCCTTCAAGGTCAGCGCGGCCCTCCGGTCCTCGCCTGTCGGGAGGATCCTCAGCTGATTGGGTCCCACGAGCACCAGTTCGCGGCTTCGGCGGCGCGGGCCTGCTGGGTGCTCTTCCGAGGGGGCATCGCTTCAGCGGACTCGAGGTCCTGAGAGACGAGGCTGCCTTCCAGTGACGCCGAAGCCGCGAACCCCGGGGCATACGTCTCGACCGTGAAGGACCGCTCGAAGAAGGCCGGGTCCCCCCGATAGAGCGACAGGTCCACGTTGCCGCCAATGGATGGACCCTGGTGCCACAGGGCTCGCAGGGAGACCCCGCGCATGTGCCTGGGCAACTCCACGACTCCCCAGGGACGCAGTCCCTTCCTCCAGGGGACCTCGTCGCGCTTCACCCGGGGTCGCCCGAACACCTCGACTGACATTCCGCCTCGCGAAACAATGACATCCATGTTTCGCGACGCGGAACAAAACGAGGAAAAACATAACAGTACGAAAAATCAGATAGACGAGGAGACATCCTCGGAGTCTTAATCGTGAGGACGGGGCCGCCTGTGAATGCAGTGCTGGCTCACGTCGGTCCGGAGCCCGAAGCCCCGGACCTGAAGTCCCACGTCACCCACGAGGAGAAGTCATGAAGCAGACAGAGCTGACCTTCCGTCTTGGATTGCTCCTGACCCTGGCCTGGACGTCCTCAGCAGGAGCGCAGTCCCTGAGCAGCTTCACGGCGACGTACCGGGGCGGAGGCACTTCGCTGTGCGGCTCCACGTACAACCTCCGCGGCCAGGAGCCGTCGGCCTCGGGCAAGTACCCCGTGTTCATCTACACGGTGGGCACCACGGAGCCGTACGAGCACTCCTCGGCGCTGGCCGCCGTGGAGGAGATGGCGTCGCGCGGCTATGTCGCCGCCACCGTCGAGTACGACAACGGGACGTTCGGCACCTGCTCCTCCATGGCCACCCGCTCCAAGTGCATCTATGACGGGAGCCGGTCCACCAGCGCCGTCGGTACGCTGTGTGCCCGCGCCAAGGCGGACTGCTCCAAGGGCATCGTCGTGGCGGGCTTCAGCCAGGGCTCCATCATGGCCATCCTCGCCAAGAACCATGACTCGAGAGTCCAAGCCGCCTACGGCCTGGGCGCGGGCGTCCAATATTCCATCTACAACCTGAGCTCCTGCGTGGCCAACGGCAACCGCGCGCTGCCGAGCAACCGCCTGCGCATCATCAACGGCGAGCAGGACATCTTCGTCGGCCCCACCGAGTCCTCCGTCCGCGCTCAAAACACGGAGACGACAGGCCAGTCCTGCCCCCTGGCGACGTCCTGCTTCCAGAGCAACAACAGCGGCTGGTACATCATCAAGGACATCCAGCTCGGAGACCTCAACGCGGACCACTGCTACATGCGCACGGGGGGCTGCACCGGGCTCTTCCTCGACTCGACCTGGCGCACCGGCACCGCGCCCTGGTCCCTGCGGACCAACCTGAACTGGCTGACCCAGTTCACCACGCCATAGCCCCGCGCCTGGCGCGGGCCTCCTTGACAATCGCGCGGACCAATCGCACGATTCAATCGATGGAGTAACACATCCTGAAGGACCCTGGGGAAGGCACGGGACGCTCCGTGCTCTTCCCGCCGCCACATGTGCTTTTCGACGCCCTGTCGCCCTCGCGTCTGTGATTTCGGGTCGCGATGACAGAATTAAAAGGGACGGGTGTTCCAGCCTCCAAATCCTGAACAGGAGGCAGCACACCATGGGTTTCAGCTTGAATCGCCGTTCCCTGCTCCATGCGGGCCTGGGGCTCACCGGAGGGTTCGCGCTCTTGCGCGCCAACTCCTCGCTCGCGGCGCCAGCTCCCGGCCAGGCGCCGTCACCCGGCGCCCAGGAGCCCTCGCGGCCCTGGTATGAGCTGGGATTGCTGTCGGACCCCATCATGGAGAACCAGCTCCTGCACTTCCTGGCCGCGACGTACAGCGCCCAGGCGGATATCGGAGAGGTGCTGGACACCGCCAGCCGCATCCACCCCGAGGACGAATGGAGCTGGCCCACCGAGTGGGTCAGCACGGCGGACCGCCTCCGGGCCATGGGGGACGCGAGCCTCACCCGCCGTCACTCCCGCAGCGCGGGCAACGCCTACCTGCGCGCGGCCAACTACTATCGCGCGGCGCTCATCCACCACCCGGAGCCGGGACACCCCAGCGTGCTGGCCACGGGGCGCAAGGCCGTGGACACCTACGACAAGGCCCTGAGGCTGCTCGAGATTCCGGCGACGCCCGTGCGGATTCCCTACGAGAACACCACCCTCCCCGGCTACTTCTTCCGCGCTCCACATACGCGCGGAGATGCGCCGCTGCTCATCTTCCAGCAGGGCCGCGACGCGTGGCCGGAGGAGTCCAAGTATGTGATTGATGACGCCCTCGCGCGGGGCTACCACTGCCTCATCGTCCACGCGCCGGGTCAGGGCATGGCCGTCCGGGCGCAACACCTGACGTTCCGGCCCGACTGGGAGAAGGTCATCACGCCCGTGGTCAACTTCGCCGTGCGAATCTCCGGCGTGGACTCGCGGAGGCTCGCGCTGCTGGGCTGGAGCATGGGCGGGGCGCTGGTGCCACGCGCGGCGGCCTTCGAGCGGCGCCTGAAGATTCTCATCCCCAACCCGGGCGTCCTCGACTGGGGCAAGTCGCAGTTCGACAACTTCAACGGCTACTTCCCCGACATCATGAAGCTGCTCGACACGGACCCGGCCGCGTTCGACGCGGCGCTCTACGAGCTCATGTCGCAGGTCTTCCTGTACCGCTGGTACATGCGCGACGCCATGTCCAAGCACGGCGCCAGCTCACCGTCGGACCTGCTCTTCAAGCTGCGGGAGTTCACCAACGTGCCGGTCGTCCACCGCATCCGCTGCCGCACGCTCGTCATGGACGGCACCGCGGAAGCGTACTCGGGGGCCCAGGCGAAACAGCTCTACGACGCGCTGACGTGCCCCAAGGACTACCTGCTCTTCACGGAGGAGGACACGGGACTCCTGCACTGCCAGGAGGCCGCTCAGGCCGTCGCCAATCACCGCATGTTCGACTGGCTCGACGAGTACATCTGACGGCCGCGCTCCAGACAGCGGAACGTCGGGCCGGTGCATCCCGGCCCGACGTCTCACGACGACTAGAAGCGGTACTGCGCGCGGACGCCGCCGTAGATGAAGCCGTGGATCTTCTTCGTCTCCAGGTCGTCGGTCTCCTCGAGGTCCTCGAGGCCGGGGATGTCCACGCTCGTCTCGAAGGACGTCGTGACGGACGAGTACTGGCCCGCGGTGACGGTGGCGAACGGACCCACCGAGAACTTCGGGGTGATGCGGTAGTCGAGGCCCACCTGGGCGGCGATGAACTCGAAGCCCTTCACGGAGACCTTGGCGGTGGCGGACTCACCACTCTCCTCGGCCTTGACGGACTGGTTGAGGAACTCGTAGCCGACACCCAGGCTCACCCAGGGGTCGATCTTGGGCGTGACGTTGAGGTGGTAGGCCACGTTGACGCCCAGGCGGAGCTGGCTCGCGCTGCAGCTGATACCGGTGTCGTTGCAGTTGCTGGACTCGTCCTTCAGGCTCACGATGCCGTACTGGAAGGTCGCGCCCAGGTACACGTTGGGGTTGAAGAAGTAGCCCGCCTCCAACTGAATCGGGATGACGCCGGAGACCAGGTCCCCCAGCTTGTTCTCGTCGTCATCGTCCGGCGCCGGCGAGCCGAGCTGGCCGTACGGGGCGCCGTATCCAACCCCCAGGCCCAGCGCGAACCCCTTGCCGCCGCCCTTGTCCTCCGAGGCCTCCTCGCTGGCATAGCCTTCGTCGGAGTAACCCTCCTGGCCGTTGTCGTCCTGCAGGCGGTAGGTGTCACCGGCCAGCGCGGGAGAGGCGGCAAGGGCGAAGGACAGCGAGCACAGCATCCACTGGGTGCGGCTTTTCATGACGAAGGTCCTGAAAGAAGAAGTGAGGTGTTCGGCCCCACACCATCAAGTTGTCGGGCGCCCATTAGGACGCACGACCTCGTCATATATTTAAAGTCTCGATGAGACAAAAAACGGGGTTCCAGGAGACCCGGGGCCCCGGAAGCCAGGGCCTCCCGCCGGCGCCGCCCTTATGGGACGACGAAGTTCTTCCAGGCGCGCAGGTAGTCGACGAAGCCCGCTGACGCCCCTTCCCGCCGCAGCACCTCCGCGGGGATGGGGGCGCGCTGGATGGCGTCGCCCCGGCGGACACGCTCGGGCCAGTCATGGTTGGCGATGGCGGAGCGACCCAGGGCCACCGCATCCGCGCCGAGCGCCAGTTGCGCCTCGGCGTCCTCCTTCGTCCAGATGTTCCCCGCCACGACAATCTTGACCCGCGGAGGCACCGCCGCGCGGAACAGTGTCGTCGCGTGCTCCTGCGGCCGCTTGTGGGTGTTGAGCGCGGAGCGCCAGAGGGACAGGTGGAGGACGTCCATGCCCTCCTGGGCGAGCATCCGCGCGACTTCAATCGTCTCGTCCAGGTCCAGGCCCTTGGCCTGCCCGAAGTCCTCGGGAGACAGGCGCACGGCGAGAACCAGTCCGGGCGCCGCGCGACGGACGGCGGCCAGCGTCTCGCGGATGAGCCTGGAGCGATTCTCCAGCGAGCCGCCCCAGCGGTCCTCTCGACGGTTGTACGTGGTGCTCAGGAACTGCGACAGCAGGTATCCATGCGCGCCGTGGAGCTCCACGCCGTCGAAGCCCGCCTGCGCGCAGCGGCGCGCCGCGCTCGCGAAGGCCTCGATGGCGCCCTGGATATCCTCCTCCGTCCCCGCCCTGCAGCGGTCCGCCTCTTCCGTGTGAGCGCTCGCGCTCCAGCGCGTCAGGCCGCTGACGGCGGGGTCGGCTCGCAGCCCCCCGTGGAAGAGCTGCGCGGACAGGAGCGCGCCGCCCTGGTGGATTCGCTCGGCCAGCCTGCGCAAGCCCGGCAGCATCGCGTCGTCGTGCACGCCCAGCTCGCCCGGCCAGGCCTTGCCGTCCTGCTCCACGTGCGCAGCGCAGGTCTCCAGCAGCCCGAAGCCCCCGTCCGCGCGCCGTGACAGGAAGTGGAGTTCGTCATCGGACAGCGTGCCGTCCGCATGGCTCTGCTGGTTCGTGAGGGGCGCGAGCCAGATGCGGTTGCGCGCGACGACATTCTCACGGAGCGCCAGGGGGTCGAAAAGTCCTGCCATGTGGGTGCATCTCCCGCGAAGGGCCAGAGGGGGCTGGGCGCTCGGATGCCTCGACGGCGCTGGCGTCGCGCGCTCCGGGCGATTTTCCCCCCGGCCCTGCACGGCGGGCGAAGGGCGCCTCGGAGCAGCGCATCGGGTCCGAGGCGCCCCCTTTTTTCACGACATGGCCTGCCCGGGAGAGTCGAGTCGCCTGCGCAGCTCCTCCGTGCTCACGGCGGGAGTGCCGTCCCTGCCCACCAGCACGGTGCCGTCCGTGGGCGAGTACAGCGCCGGGCGCGAGTACAGGGTGCGCAGGGCGTGGACATGGGGAAAGACGGCGGACGCCTCCGGCTTGAGCTCCCGCAGCCGTTGCCGCAACAGCGGCGCGAAGCGGGGGCTCATGGCCGGGAAGATGTGGTGCTCCTGGTGGTAGCTGAAGTTGAGGTGGGCCCAGTCCATCAGCGGGTGGGTCTCCACGCTCGCGGTGTTCACGAAGGGGTTGTCACTGTCCTCGGACGCAGGCAGGAGCCAGTGGTTGGTGGCGATGTAGATCATCAGCGTGACATTGGCGACGAGCAGGGGGATGACGAGCGCGAACAGCGCGCCTCGCGGCCCCATGGCGAAGCCCAGCGCGAGCCAGCCCGCCGTGACGAGCACCGTGAGGATTCGCTCCTTCACGAGGTTCATGCGGACGTGCCGGAACTGGGGCTGGCGGATGTGGTGCCACAGGAACGCCTGGCCCTGCGCGGTGAAGAACAGGCCGAAGCTGACGTAGCTGACCCAGGTGCCCGAACCCGGCGAAATCGCATGGAACAACCGCGCGAACCGCTGGGTGCTCAGGTCCTGCTGACGCGGGAGGATGTCCGGGTCTCTCTGGTGGATGTTCGCGGCGCTGTGGTGCGCCTGGACATGCCACGCACGCCAGTTGCCCGGCGTGACGAGGAACGGGCCGAAGCCCGCCCACCCGAGGACCTCCTCCCAGCGTCGGCTGCGGAAGACCGCGTGGTGCAGCGCCTCGTGCGCGGCCAGCCCCACGGTGGTGACCATCTGCCCGAGCAGGAACGAGAGCGGCAGACAGAGCCACCAGGGCAGTCCGCCCCAGCCCAGCAGGCCGGTGAGCCCCATCATCACTGGCACCAGCGCCAGCGCGATGACACCACGATGAGGCTGTGGCTCGAAGGATTCGGGAGGCATCACCCGACGCAACTCCGCGCGGAGCGGCTTCGGGTCATCGATGGGCAGGGATGCCGTCGACAGTGCGGTGGAGTTCATTGTGTTCACCCGATGGAGAGAGGGTTCAAGCCATGGGACGCGCGAGGCCGCCCTCGAGCAGCATTCGCAAGCGCCCCGCCTCGTCGACCGCCGCGACGGTGCCGCACTGGAGGATGTCCCCGTCCAGCCGGGGACTCAGCGCCTTCAATGACAGCCGCAGCGGTCCATCCGTCCTGCCCACCAGCCCGCGGTCGAAGGTGGCTCGCTCGAACTGGATGGGCGCGAAGACGGCGCTCGACACTCCATCCACATGCATCGCGCTCAGTCGCAGCGCCGCGTCCAGGACGAGCGCGGGCACGGTGGCCCCCGCCTCTTCTCGCCGCGCGGGGAGCCCCAGCCTCGCGAAGCGCGCCGAGTGCTCCAGGCGGATGTCCTCCAGGCAGTCGAACATCTTCCGCAGTTCGATGGGTCCGCCCCGCGCGCAGTGGGGGTCCTCCGCGAGGAGGCCGCGTCCCGAGGGTGTCGCGGCGTCGAGCCCCGGCGTGCCCTGGGGCGGCTGGGCCGACAACGTGAAGCGCGCCTCCGCGAAGACGAGGTCTCGTTCGAGCACCACGCCGGAGGCATGGACGATGTCGCCCAGCAGCTTCACTCGCACGCAGTGACGGCCAGGCTCGTCGGTGAGCTGGGTGCACTCGGCCCGCAGGTCCTGACGTCCCCCGGTCTTCACGCGGATGAAGCGGGAGAACCGCACGTCTTCGATGGTGACGGTGCGAAGCTCCGGTCGCCCGTCGCCCAGCGCGGCATGCAGCATCAAGTCCAGCGCCCAGGCCCCCGGCAGCGTGGGCGTGCCCCGGACGAGGTGGTCCTCCAGGCATGGCACGCTGGCGGCATCGACCACGAGGTCTCTCAACACGGCGGAAGGCTCCGTCGCTGGCGGGGGCTCCGCGGGCAGAACCTCCAGGCCGTAGTAGGAGCGCTCGCTCTCCGTGAGCTGCACGTGGATGGACTCGCGCGGAGTGCCCTCGAGGAGTTGGAGGAACAGCGCTTCGCCCTCCTCCGCGCGAATCCCGCGCAGCTTCCTGCTGGCGCCGAGCACGCGATACTCGGAGCCTCGGGTCATCCCGATTCCGTCCCAGGCCAGCCACCCCACGCTGCACCAGGGCGTCCCGGGATTGGCGTCAGTGGCCCAGGCGCACAGGCGGTCCAGCGCCTCGTTCGCCGCGCCGTAGTCCGCCTGTCCGTCATTGCCGATGAAGCTGAACGCGGACGTGAGGACATGGAACGGCACGGGACGCGCGAAGCGGCTCGCGCAGGCGGCGTGCAGGTTGCGAAGCCCGAGCAGCTTCGTGTCCAGGTTCGTGCGAAGCTCCGCGAGACGCCGACGGTTGAGCTTCTTGGACGTCTGCGTGCCCGCTCCGTGGACCACCAGGTCCAGGCGCCGGTGCTCTCGAGTGAGCTCGTCCATCACCCGTGCCACGTCTCCCGGGCTCGTGACGTCCGCGACGCGGTAGACCATGCGTCCTGGCAGCTTCGCGAGGCCCACCAGCGTGGACCGCAGCTCCCGGACCGCGAGGTATCGCTCGAAGCGTGCTCGCAGCTCGGGCATCCGCGTGCCCGGCTTCGCCGCCAGCTCCGAGGCGTAGAACTCCCGCTCCACCCCGGGAAGCTGGTCCTCCGGGGCGTGCAGCACCCGCTCGGGCGCGGCTTCCGGGTCGCTGCGTCCCAGGAGCACCACCGTGCAGCCGTACCGCTTCAGGAGTGCCCCGGCGAGCACCGCCGTGACACCTCGCCCGCCTCCCGTCAGCAACACCACGGAGCTGGAATCGAGTGTGGATGAGCCAGGCACCGGAGGGGCGGTGGGACGGAGTCGGCGGACACACCGAGCCTCTCCGTCGAAGCAGACCTCGACCGAGGGGGTGCCTTCCTCCTCCGAGTCCAACTCGGCCAGGGCCTGCGCCAGGGCCTCGGGCAGGCTCCGCCGTGAGGTCGCGATGGCGCGAACGTTTCGCGCCGGGACTTCACGAGCGACGGACTTGAGCATCCCGGCGAACAGACCGGTCATCGGGTGCAGGACGCGCCCGGGGCCCACGCCTCCCACGCACACGCTCGCCAGCGTGACTTCTCCCGTGAGGAGCGGCTCGTAGGAGCGACGGGCGGCGAGGAAGAGCAACTCCAGCGCCTCGTGGCGCAGCGCCGTGTCGGAGACCACCTCGGCCTCGCGCGCATGCGGCTCGATTCGACTGACGGCGAGGATGAGCTGGGGTGAGAAGCCCAACGCCTCCAGCGCCGCGTCGGCCGTCTCCTCGCGGGTCAGGTCGATGCCGCGAACCTGTCCCGCTGACTTCGCTTCGCCCGCGAAGAGCACGAGGTGGTCAGGCCCGAACAGCCGGCGTGCATGAGGCTCCAGTTCGTGAGCCAGCGCTTCGTCCTCCGCGATGACGAGGACGCGACGCACGTCGCGACGCGTGGGCCGCGTTGACCGCACGGGGTGCTCGACGAGCACGGGCGAGTAATAGCCGATGGGCGCACTGTGGTCGAAGCCGCTGGATGCCTCTTCGGCGGCGACCTCCTTCGGCTCCGCGTGACGCGAGTCCGGAGAGGCCATCCTCTTCTCGGTTCCCAGTCCCACGGGTTGGGTGGTGGACCGAGGCTGAAGCCCACGCTCCGGCCGCGCGGCCCCTTCCGGCAGGAGCTGAAGCTCCAGTCGGACACCGCTCGCGGCTTCCGGATGGAACCGCAGCGTGGCGGGACGTCCTTCGGCGGCTGCCCGCACCGCTCGGAGGACTTCCAAGCTTTCGCGCGCAGAGTGTGGCGGCAGCACATGGCCGGCCCCCGTTCGTGAGTCCGTGGCCTCCGACATCTGGAGGCGGCACAGCACCTTCAGACCTCGCCGCGCGGCTTTCTCGGCGGTGGTGACCGCCAACAACATCAAGCCCTCCTCCGGTTGAGACCCACTCGCGACAGCCCCAGGGCGGAGCACATGCGCCCCACCCACGAGCACCAGCTCGAAGCCCGTCTCCAACACCCCTCGCGCGGCCTTCAGCGCGGCGGCCAGCGAAGCCCCTCCGGCATCGACCACGAAGTTGGGGCCCTTCACATCCAGCGCTCCCGCCACGCGCCCCGGCGTGACGTTCGCCATCATCCCTTGCAGCGTGTAGGGCCCCGAGGGACGCAGCGTCCCCAGCACCACGTCATGGAAGCGCTCCGCCAGCGGCAACAACGCCGCCTGCTCCGGAGCCCTCAGGACGCGCTCTCTCAGCTTGCGACGCGTGGACGCGGCCAACACGCGCTGGATGGCCTCCACGCCTCTGCGCGTCTTCCCTTCGAGGCCGAGCACGAGGGCCGTTCCCGCGCGAAGTCCATCGAAGCCCTCCAGCTTCTGGACGAGCGCACTGGCGGCCGTGAGCGCGAGCCCCTGCGTCAGGTCCATGTCCTCGGCGATGTCCGGCAACAGCCTCAGCGAGGACGGCAGCCTGAAGGCCGCGGCGTCGAAGCGTGCTCCCACCTCGGACGGCACACCGACACCCGGCAGGCCGCTCGAATCCGGGAACACCCCCTCGGCGGCCACCACCACCAGCTCACCACTCGGCCCCGCCCGCTTCGAGGCGCTCGGTGCACGAAGCCCACTTCGAGGCTCCGCCACCCGCTCACCGCGCTGGCCCGCCCGTGCCGAGGCGCTCGGCGCGACACGCCCACCCCGATACTCCTCGAGCACCAAGTGCGCGTTGGTTCCCCCGAAGCCAAAGCCGTTCGTGGCGGCACGGCGAGGATGCTCGCCATTCTCGGGCCAGGGCTGCTCGCTCAGGCTCACCTCGAAGTCGGGGCCCAGCGCGCGCAGCTCCGCGCCAGGTCGCTCGAAGTTCGCCTGCCTTGGAATGAGTCGGTGCTCCAGCGCCTTGCACAACTTGATGACCGAGGCCGCGCCCGCCGCCCAGCCCACGTGGCCAATCAGCGCCTTCACGCTCGCGAGCTGGATGCCCTCGCGCCTGCCGCCGAAGACCTTCGCAATCGACTTCAGCTCGGTGGCATCCCCCGCCGGCGTGGCCGTGCCGTGGGCCTCCAGGTACTGGATGGTGGCCGGGTCGATGTCCGCCGCCGCGTAGCACGCCTTCATCGCGGACACCTGGCCCTCGACGCGCGGAACGTTCGCCGAGCTGCTGCGCCCATCACTGGACAGCCCCGTGCCCCGGACGATGGCCCGCACCGGAAGCCCCGCGGAGAGCGCGTCCGGCAGCCGCATCAGCCCCACGACGCCCGCGCCCTCTCCGAAGATGACTCCATCCGCCCGCTCATCGAACGGACGACTCCCGGTCCCCGAGAGCCCGTTGAACTGGGAGAAGAGACAACTGTTGCCAGGGCCCGGCGAGAAGACTCCGCCGGCCAGCACCAGGTCCGCATCCCCCTGCTGAAGCGACTTCATCCCCAGCGCGATGGCATAGAGCGAGGACGCGCACGCGGCATCGAGCAACACCGTGGAGACACCCCGTCCCACGACGTCCGTCACCACCGCCTGAAGCGTGGGATGCGGCGCCAGCTCGGAAGACCGCGTCTCCACTCCCATCACCGAACGCGCCGCCTGTGACAGCAACGCGAGGTCGGCCCCGTGCATCCCGTTCGCTCGGAGGAGGGCCTCTCCCGCTTCCAGGCTGAGCGCCGCGTCGTACTCGGACGACCCTTCCGCCGTGGAGCCGAGAAGACACTGGATGCGCTCGGGCGAGCGTGTGGCGATGCCCTCCAGCCCTGTCATTCCCTGCGCGAGCGCGATGGCCAGGAGCTTCTGCTCCCGGACGTACCGGTGGAAGCGCGCGGGGTCGACACCTCGCGGAGCCACCAGGTCCGCGTCTCGCACCGCGCCCGTGAGGAGCGTGTAGGCGCGGTCCGGCGTCCCCGTGGGACCCACGAAGTCGGTGACCAGGGAAGGCTCGCTCGCGCCCGGGTCGACGATGCCGCTCACCCCCTGACGGATGTTCCGCCAGTAGGCTTCCGGGTCCGACGCTCCACCCGGAAACAGACACCCGAGCGAGACGATGGCGACCTCCGGCACTTCCTCCGCCGCATCACCACGAGCCGGCACCACGGGGGCCGAGCCCGCCGGCGGAGTCCTGCCCTCACCCTTCCCGAGCGACGGCACCACGAAGGCCGCCTCCGAGGGCAGCAACCCGGCGATGGCGCTCAGCTCGGTGACAGCGGTCGCCGGGAGGATGCGCTGAACGATGCGCGCCAGTCGCCCCTCCGTCCCACAGTCCAGGAAGCGCGTGCAACCCGAGCGCGACAACCACTCCACCGCGCCCTGGAAGTCGAAGGGGTGGACCAGGTGAGAAGCAAGCGCATTTGCCAACTCGCCCGGCCCCCCTGAGTACACCCTTCGCTCGATCGGCGAGTAGATGGGTCCTCGCGGTGGCCGCATCTCGACGCGCGCGAGCGCCGCACGAAACGCCTCCGCCGCGCTCCGCAGCCCTGGATGGTGGAACGGATACCGGCTGGCCACGAACGTGAAGCCCTGTCCCCGCTGCTCCAGGTGTGAACGGAGCCGCTCCAATTCCGCGCGCGCCCCCGCCACCACGGTCTGCTTCGCGTGGTTGCGACCCGCGATGACCAGCCCAGCCGCGCCGCACTCGGCGAGGGTCCGCGACGCCTCCGCCTCCCCCAACGCAACCGCGGCGAGCGTTCCCAGGTCGTCCGACACCGACTGGAGCGCCTGGCTGCGCAGGCACACCACTTCCGCGCCACCCCGCACATCCAGCGCCCCCGCCGCCGTCATCGCGGCGATCTCCCCGAAGCTGTGCCCCACGAAGATGTCGGGAGCCCGGCCCTCGCGCATCAGCCACCGCGCCCCGAGCACTCCCGACAAGAAGATGCCGAGCTGGTCCAACCGGGGCGACTGCTCCAGCACCCGCCGCACCTCGTCCGCGTCACGGGCCGCGAGCAAGGGCCCCACCTCGAACCCGTACCGCCGCGCCACGTCCTCCACTGCCGCGAGTTCATCGCGCAGCTCCGGCTGAAGGAGCAGCAGTCGCGCGAACAACCCAGGCTCGAACGAGCCCTGCCCCGCGAACAGGAACGCGGTGGCACCGACAGGCAGCCCCAAGGCCGCCGCCTCCTTCGGAGTGGTGCGCACCGGCGCCATCGCCTCCACCAACCGAGCCGACCCCAACGCGGTCGGGTCCGCGAGGAGCTGCCTCGCCAGTCCCCGGACGCTCTCCGAGAACAGCTCCGACATGGCGGTGCCGCCCTTGAGCGCGCGCTCCCGGAAGCTCAGCGTCGCGGCGGGCTCGAACATGTCGGCCAGGGACTCGAAGCACGGGCGGAACGAGTCGGGGAACGGGCAGAGCGCTCCGGTCTCCTTGTCGGCGCAGAGCACCGTCTGGTAGCCGCAGGCCACGGGCGTTCCGTCCTGCTTCAACGTCCGGAAGCAGAAGCGGACCGACACCTCGCCCCGCTCCTCGAACGACGTCAGCACCACCAGCCGGTCGCCCAGGTTCGCGGGCGCGAGGTTGCGCGAGTACCCCTCATACGTGAGCAGGAGAACGCGCTCGAAGTCGCGGCGGAACTCGGGCACCTCGAAGAAGTGGGGCCCGAAGAGCAGGTGCTCTCGGCCCGCGCACTGGAACTTGAAGTTGGTGAGGAAGTGATGGCTCCCGTAGGCCATCGTGTCATCGAAGTGGATGACGTACGGGACAGCGAAGTAACCCATGGCGTTCTCCCCGTTCGAAGGTGTTCAGGAATCCAGGGCGAGCAGCGCCCGCACGTCGTGTCCGTTGGAAGGCCGCTGCCCGACGGGCAACAGGCCATCCACCGTGCTGGAGAGCCCGCCGTCCACCACCCAGATGGCGCCGTTCACCCGCTGCGTCTTCGGCCCCAGGAGCAGCTCCGTCACGTCCGCGACGTCATCCGCCGTGCAGAGCTGCCCACCGGGCGTGGCCGACTCCCAGCGCGTAACGCGCCCAGGAGCGTTGGGGAACATCCCCAGCAACTCTCCGTGCACCGGCCCGGCCGACACGCAGTTGGTGCGAATGCCCTCGGGCGCCAGCTCGGCGGACAGGTAGCGCGTGAGGGACTCGACTCCGGCCTTCACCACGCCCTGGCAGCCCAGGTCATGCATGTACCGCTGGGACATGGACGTGGACATCGTGACGATGGCCCCGCCTCCCCGCCGTGCCATCAACGGCCGCGCCCGCATGGCGCACTCGTAGGTGCCGGTGACGCAGGTGCGGAACGCCTTGTCCCAGTCGCGCGGAGAAATCCGGTCGAACGGCCCAATCAGGCCGTTGGACGCGTTGCACACCAGGAAGTCCAGACCGCCGAACTGCTCACCAATGGAGGCGAACAGCCGCTCCAGGTGCTCCTCCTGCGCGACGGAGCCCCACAGGTGCAGCGCCTTGCCCCCCGCCGCGACAATCTCCTGGGCCGTCCGCTCCCCTTCGTCTCGGGAATGGAACGAGTTCACCACCACTGTCGCTCCCGCGCTGGCCAGCCGCATGGCGATGACCTTGCCGATGCCCTTGCCCGAGCCCGTGACGAGCGCGACCTTCCCTTCGAAGGGCAGCCGGGCCACGGAGGGCGGAGGCGCGGCACGCACCGGCTGCTCCACCTCGCGTCGAGGCGCGCTCACCGCCCCACGCGACATGCGAATCGCCTCGCACAGCGCGGAGAGCGTGCGCAGCCGCTGGGAGGGCTTCGGCCCCACCTCCAGCCCCAGCTCCTTGACGAGCACCGCCATCACCTCCGCCTGCTTGACGGAGTCGATGCCCAGTTCGTCCTCCAGGTCCGCCTCCAGCGTCAGCAGCTCCAGGGGATACCGGGTGACACGAGCGAACACGGAGCGCACCTGGGCCTCCAGGTCCGACGACGCAGCGGGCGAGGAAGACACCTCGCGCGGGTGGGTGGCGCGCTCTCCCGACAAGGGGGCGACCACGGGCGCCGCGACGGGAGCAGGCGCTGCTTCCGCCAACAACTCCACCACGCGCTCGGAGATGGCGCCCAGCGTGCGCGCCTTCGAGCCACGCGGCAGCCGGTCCACCGGGAGGTTGAATTCCCGCGCGACGACGGCGGCAATCTCGGCGAGCTTCACCGAGTCGATGCCCAGCTCGTCCTCGAGGTGGGCCTCCGCGGTGAGGATATCGAGCGGATACCGCGTGACGCTCGCCGCACAACGACGAATCTGCTCCAGGACCTGCGCAAGCGAACGGGTGCCCTGCTGGAATGACGGGGACATTCTGAACCCTCACAATTCATGAACCGCATGGAGATGAATGAGCCACGTGCGTTGTGCACCAGGGGTCTGACATTGCCTCGCGACCTGTCTCGCGCGGCGCAAAAGGCAGACATGAATCGACACGCATGGGAATAATCCACGCACGCGCGAGGCAACGAACGAACGTTTTCGGGAATGCGCCAGCCCGTGGAATACACACACAAGGGGCTCACCCAGACGCACCTCCGCCGTGGGCAAGGAATGCCAGGCGAAGTGCGACAGGCGGTCATCAAAAACAAACGTCACGTGAACCGGGGGCTCACGCGCTCAGCTTCCACTGCGGCATGGAGAAATGCCATACACGCCGAGGTGGTGATGTCACGCACGGGCCCCGCACCCGATGGGGCCGCGTGCGTTCCGCGGGGTGTGGGAGAGGGCTGGGGCGCCTAGCTCTTCGAGACCTGCTCACGCAGACGCTCTTCCTGCGCACGCAGCTCGGGCGTGAACTCCGCGCCGAAGTCCTCCATCTCGAACACCTGACGGAGTTCGATTTCCGACTCGCCGGGCATCGGGTTCGGACAGCGCTTCACCCACTCGATGGCCTCTTCCTTCGACTTCACCTGCCACAGCCAGAAGCCGGCCACCAACTCCTTGGTCTCCGCGAAGGGGCCGTCAATCACGGTCCGGCTCGTGCCGGAGAAGCGCACCCGCACGCCCTTGGAGCTGGGGTGGAGTCCCTCGCCCGCGAGCATGATTCCCGCCTTCACCAGCTCCTCGTTGTACTTCCCCATCTCGGTCAGCATCTTCTCGTTCGGCGGCGCGCCCGTTTCCGAGTCCTTCGTCGCCTTGACCAGCACCATGAATCGCATGTCGTTCTCCTTCAGGTTCCTGGGGTTCGTACGTGCCCGTTGTCCCGGGCTCTACTCCTTCGTCGAACAGACTCGCGGGAGATCGACACGGCCTTTTTATTTTCCGAAGGCCATCGTCAACCCCGCGAAATGACAGGCGGCCCTTGCCCCTCACCCCGGAAAATGGGGCGCACCCCGCCAGAAATCACGGAGCCGGTCGCTCGCCCGGTCCTCTGGCGCGCAGGAAAAACGTAAAGCTTGAATGACCCGAAAAATGGGGTGGCCCTCTCTCTTCGGTTTCCCCCAGCCGAAAGGCAGACGCCATGCAGCTTCCAGGACACCTCCCCCGGGCGGCACTCACCGCCCTGGTGGCCTTCGTCACCCTGCTCAGCACCCTGCTTCCCACGTCCGCGTTCGCGGCGGACCGGGGGGCATGGGCCCCCAACACGCAGTACACCGTGGGCGACATCGCCTCCTATGGAGGCAAGGCCTACGACTGCCGTCAGTCCCATTATTCCCTCGTGGGCTGGGAACCGCCCAACGTCCTGGCCTTGTGGCTGGAACGTACGGGGAATCCGCAGCCCGACACGCAGCTCCCATCCACACCCGCTTCACTCACCTCCACCGCGAAGACCTTCGACAGCGTGTCGCTGACCTGGGGCGCGTCCACGGACAACGTCGGCGTCACCGGCTACGAGGTCTTCACCAACGGAAGCACCACCGCCTCCGCGTCCACGGCAGGGGCCACCAGCGTCACCGTGACGGGCCTCGCGGAGAACACCACGTACACCTTCACCGTGAAGGCGCGTGACGCCGCGGGCAACCGCTCCACCGCGAGCACCGCGCACAGCGTGACGACGTCGCCCCGTCCGGCGAACGACACGGTGGCGCCCTCCACTCCCGCCAACCTCGCCTCCACCGGCGTGAGCGCCGGCAGCGTGTCGCTGTCCTGGGGCGCGTCCACGGACAACGTGGGCGTCACCGGTTACGAGGTCTTCGTCAATGGCGGCGCGTCCGCGTCCGCCACCACCTCCGGCTCCACCAGCGTCACGGTGACGGGGCTGGCCGCGAACACGACGTACACGTTCACCGCGAAGGCGCGTGACGCCGCGGGCAACCGCTCCTCGGCGAGCAACAGCATTTCCGCGACGACGACGGGGACGCAGCCGGTGGGCAACAAGCTCCTGGTCGGCTACTGGCACAACTTCGACAACGGCTCGACGAACATCCGGCTGCGCGACATCTCCGCGAAGTTCAACGTCATCCAGGTCGCGTTCGCCGAGCCCGTGGGCGGCGCCGGCTCCGGCAACATGGCCTTCACGCCGTACAACTCCAGCGTCGCGGACTTCAAGGCGGACGTCGCCCTGCTCAAGAGCCAGGGGCGCAAGGTGCTCATCTCCATCGGCGGAGCCAACGGCACCGTGCACCTGGATGACGCCGCCGCCCGGCAGAACTTCGTCACCACCATGCAGGGCCTCATCGACACCTATGGCTTCGACGGGTTCGACCTGGACCTGGAGGGCAGCTCGCTGTCGCTCAATGGCGGCGACACGGACTTCCGCAACCCCACCACGCCGCGAATCACGAACCTCATCCAGGCCACCCGCCAGTTGCTCAACCAGAACGGCTCCGGCTTCGTCCTGACGATGGCGCCGGAGACGGCCTATGTGCAGGGTGGCATGGCGGCCTACGGCGGCCCCTGGGGTGCGTATCTGCCCGTCATCTACTCGCTGCGCGACAGGCTCACGTACCTGCATGTGCAGCACTACAACACCGGGACTGTCACGGCGCTCGACGGCCGGGCCTACGCGCAGAGCACGCCGGACTTCCACGTCGCCATGGCGGAGATGCTGCTGCGCGGCTTCCCCGTGGGCGGCAACAGCAGCGCGATGTTCCCCGCGCTCCGGCCTGACCAGATTCTCATCGGCCTGCCCTCTTCGCCGCAGGCGGCGGGCGGCGGGTACACCACGCCGGCCAACGTGCACAAGGCGCTCGACTACCTCATCAAGGGCCAGTCGTTCGGTGGGACCTACGTCCTGCGCAACACCGCGGGCTACCCCGGCTTCAAGGGCCTGATGACCTGGTCCATCAACTGGGACAAGTTCACCCACTTCGAGTTCTCCAACAGCCACCGCGCGTACCTGGACACCTACCCGTAGCCACGCCCCTACAGGCCCGGCGCAGGCGAGCATTGCGCCGGGTCCGCCAACGGAGCTAGGGAGGCGGTCCCCGTATGTCCGCGACCGCCGACCTGCTCGAAACCATCCAGGAGGAAGCGCGCCCGGAGACCTGGTCCGCCGGCATGGGCCTCGCTCGTGCCGGCGCCGTCTCGGTGCAGTCCGTCGGTGAAGAGGAGACGGTGCTGCGCGTGCGCGCCACCGGTCGCCCCGCGCCGGTGACGACCGTCCTCTATCCCGAGGACGAAATCTGGGAGTGCGACTGCAAGGGGAAGGCGGACCCGTGCGAGCACGTGGTGGCCGCCGCCCTCTTCCTCCACCACTCCACGCAGAAGGGCGCGCCGCCCCGCGCCGCCGCGTCCGCGCCTCCCCGAACACAGGCTCCGTCCGCGCCGCCCCGGACGCAGGCTCCGTCCGCGCCTCCTCGCATGCAGGCGCCGTCCGCCCCGCGCCCTGGCGCCGCGCCGAAGCCGGAGCGGATGGTGTACCGCTTCAAGCGCGTGGACGGTGGACTCCAACTCGAGCGGCTGGTGGTCCGGCCCGACAACACCGCGCGACTCCTGGCGCGCAGCCTGTCCTCGCTGCTGACGAACCCCGTGGAGGCCGCTCGCATCCAGGTGGAGCCGTGCGACCGCGTCGCCGATGCGCTGCTCGCGAAGCCCACGCGAGGCGCGCTGCCTCCGGAGCGACTGGAGGCGCTGCTGCGCGCGCTGGAGCCGGCGCGCACGGTGCTCTTCGACGGAAACCTGGTCTCGATATCCAGCGAGCTGCTCCTGCCTCGCGTCACGGTGGAGGACCGGGGCGAGCAGACGGTGCTGAAGGTGGATAGAGATCCACGCGCCACCGAAGTCGTCAGCGCTGGCGTCGCGGTGGGCGGGGGCATCCTCTTCCGCATGGGCGAGCAGTCGCTCACCGGCTCGCGGCTGGAGAACCTGCCCCAGGAGCGCGTCTTCTCGCCCGACCAGATGGGCGACCTCACCGGCAAGGTGCTGCCGGAGATGGCCCGGCGCCTGCCCGTGGACGTGAAGAGCCAGCGGCTGCCCCGCATCGACCGCACGCTCAAGCCGCGCATCTCACTGGAGCTGGACGCGCTGGGCACGGGACTCTCCGTGCTGCCCACGCTCGTGTACGGCTCACCGCCCACGGTGCGCATCGACAACGGGCGCATGGTGTACCTCACCGGCGCGGTGCCCGTGCGCAACGAGACCGCCGAGCAGCAGCTCATCCACGGCCTGCGCGACGAGCTGAACATGGTCCCCGGTCGCCGGGTGACGGTGCAGGGCCAGGAGGCCTTGCAGCTCGCCGACAAGCTGCGGCGCTGGCGCGGCGGACTCACCGGGGATGCGGCGCGCTTCGTCAGCCCGGACGTGAAGCTGCGCCCCATGCTCGACGTGAAGGCGGGGACCACCGAGGCGGGTGCCCCGCGCGTGGACTTCGCCTTCGACTTCCAGGTGGAGGGCGCGGGCCCGGATGCGCCGCGCACGGTGGACGCGGGCGCGGTGATGAAGGCGTGGGAGGAGGGGCTGGGCCTCGTGCCTCTTCAGGGGGGTGGTTGGGCGCCGCTGCCCACCGCGTGGCTGAAGTCGCATGGCCAGCGCGTGACGGACTTGCTGGCGGCGCGCGGCTCGGATGGACGGCTCGCCAACCACGCCATCCCCCAGCTCACCGACCTGTGCGAGGCGCTGGAGCATCCGTCCCCGCCCGGCCTGGAGCGGCTGGCGCCCCTGGTGCAGGGCTTCGAGAAGCTCCCCGACCCGAGGCTCCCGGCGGACCTCACTGCGACGCTGCGGCCGTACCAGCTCCAGGGCGTGAGCTGGCTCACCTTCTTGCGTCAGGCGGGCCTGGGCGGCGTGCTCGCGGACGACATGGGCCTGGGAAAGACGCTGCAGACCATCTGCATGGTGGGCAAGGGCACGCTCGTCGTCGCGCCCACCAGCGTGCTCCCCAACTGGCACGCGGAGGTGAAGCGCTTCCGTCCCTCGTTGAAGGTGTCCGTGTACCACGGCCCCGGACGCTCGCTGGACGAGACGGCCGACGTGACGCTCACCACCTACGCGCTGATGCGCCTGGACGCGGAGGTCCTCGGCGCGAAGACGTGGGACATGGTGGTGCTCGACGAGGCCCAGGCCATCAAGAATCCCGACAGCCAGGTGGCGCGCGCGGCGTACGGGCTGGAGGCGACCTTCCGCCTGGCGCTCAGCGGCACGCCCATCGAGAACCGGCTCGAGGAGCTGTGGAGCCTGATGCACTTCACCAACCAGGGGCTGCTCGGCGGGCGCAAGGAGTTCGAGGAGCGCTGGGCCCGTCCCGTCGGTGACAACCACAAGGGCGCCGCCGAGCGACTGCGCGCGCGCATCCGTCCCTTCGTGCTGCGCAGGCTCAAGCGGGACGTGGCCCCGGAGCTTCCGCCGCGCACCGAGTCCGTGCGTCACGTCACGCTCAGCGAGCATGAGCGCGCCGTCTACGACGCGGTGTACTCCGCCACCCGCGAGGAGGTGGTGTCCCAGTTGGAGGCGGGCGGCAGCGTGCTCAAGGCGCTGGAGGCACTGCTGCGGCTGCGTCAGGCGGCGTGCCATCCCGCGCTCGTCCCGGGGCAGCACGCGAAGACGTCGTCGAAGGTCCAGGCGCTCCTGGAGGCGCTCGGCACGGCGGTGGAGGACGGACACAAGGCGCTCGTCTTCTCGCAGTGGACGTCCATGCTGGACCTCATCGAGCCGGCGCTGAAGGAAGCGGACATCGGCTTCATCCGGCTGGACGGCAGCACGTCCAATCGCGGCGCCGTGGCGGAGTCCTTCCAGGACCCGAAGGGTCCGCCGGTGATGCTCATCTCGCTGAAGGCGGGCGCCACGGGCCTGAATCTCACGGCGGCGGACCACGTGTTCCTGGTGGACCCTTGGTGGAACCCCTCCGTGGAGAACCAGGCCGCGGACCGCGCGCATCGCATCGGCCAGCAGCGCCCCGTCATGGTTTACCGCCTGGTGTCCCAGGGCACGGTGGAGGAGAAGATCCTCACGCTCCAGGACAAGAAGCGCGCGCTGTTCGAGTCGGCGCTGGGTGGAGGCGCCTCGGGTGGCGCCGCCATCACCCGCGCGGACCTGATGCAGTTGCTCGACTGACGGAGCGCGGTGCCCCAAGAGCTGGCACCGCGCGAGCGCCCTCCCTCTTCGCCTCATCGATAACCATGGGTGATTGATTGTCGTTCGATTAGTTCCCACTGGGATTCATGGAGGCCCGGTACGGTGTCCGGAGCACGAAGGAAGAAGGGGGCATCATGAAGTCCCTGCAGGCACTGGTCGCCGCCGCGCTCTTCAGCGTCATCGTCAATCCACTGAGTGCGGAGCTGGCCCGCCTCTTCTCGGACATCGGCTCAGAGGACCGGGGCGCCATGTTCACGCTCGTCCCGTACGTCGCCGTCCCACTGGTTTGCCTTGTCGCCTTGGGTGTCGTTCTCGCATACGGAGTGCCCAGGACGCCCCCGGTGACCTGGGGGCTCATCACCGGTGCTGTCAGTGCGCCCGTGCTGATCCTCGCCGGACAGGTTTTTGTCTGGAGCAATCTGGACGCGGATGCCCAGGCGGCCGTTGCCCTCATCTTCATGCCCATCTATGCGACCTTGGCTTCGGGGGTCCTGGCGCTGGTCTCTATTTTCCTCCGCTGGGTGGGAGGGCGTTTCCTAGGCACAACCCGCCGGACTCGGCACGTGTAGGGCGAGTACTCCTGGCGGGCAACCCCATGGCCTCAACCACGGGCTCCGTCGGTTGGAGCCTGTTCCTCCACGCCTTCCGGCATCAGATTCGGTAGGACGCCCGGAGGAGCGTCCCCCATGAGCCGACCCCGCCGTCTCCACATCCCAGGCAGCTCCAGCAACACCCGGGCAGGCTTCGTCCGAGTCCGTGGCGCCCGCGAGCACAACCTGAAGCACGTGGACGTGGACCTGCCACGCGATGCCCTGGTCGTCTTCACGGGCGTCTCCGGCTCGGGCAAGTCCTCGCTGGCCTTCGGGACGCTCTACGCGGAAGCCCAGCGGCGCTACTTCGAATCCGTGGCCCCGTACGCTCGGCGCCTCATCGACCAGGCAGGCATCCCCGAGGTGGACTCCATCGAGGGACTTCCTCCCGCCGTCGCGCTCCAGCAACACCGGGGCGCCCCCACGACGCGCTCGTCCGTGGGCAGCGTGACGACGCTGTCGAACTCCCTGCGCCTCCTGTACTCGCGCGCCGGCACCTATCCACCGAACCAGCCCCACCTCGACTCCGACGCCTTCTCCCCCAACACGCCAGCGGGAGCGTGCCCGAACTGTCACGGCCTGGGTCGCGTCTACGAGGTGACGGAGCGCTCGCTGGTGCCGGATGACTCGCTCACCATCCGCGAGCGGGCCGTCGCCGGGTGGCCGCCCGCGTGGCACGGGCAGAACCTGCGCGACATCCTGGTGACGCTTGGCTACGACGTGGACACGCCGTGGCGAGACCTTCCCAAGAAGGACCGCGACTGGATTCTCTTCACGGACGAGCAGCCCACCGTCCCCGTGTACGCGGGCTTCACCCCCGCGGAGACGCGTCAGGCCCTCAAGCGCAAGACGGCCCCCAGCTACATGGGCACCTTCACCAGCGCCCGAAAGTACGTGCTCCAGGCCTTCGCCACGACGCAGAGCCCGCTCATCAAGAAGCGCGTGTCGCGCTACATGGAGAGCGGTGAGTGCCGCGTCTGCCACGGCAAACGCCTGCGCACCGAGTCCCTGTCCGTCACCTTCGCGGGGCTGGACTACGGAGAGCTGTCACGCCTGCCGCTCAAGCGCGTCGCCACCCTGCTCCAGCCCTACGCGGAAGGGACGGCGTCCGCGCTGAAGAAGCTCACGCGCGAGCATCCCGAGAAGGCGCTCGTCACGGAGCGCATCGCCAGGGATTTGGTGGAGCGCCTGGACGTCCTGCTGGAGCTGGGCCTCGGTTATCTCTCGCTGGAGCGCGCCACACCCACGCTCTCCCCGGGTGAGCTGCAACGGCTCCGGCTGGCCACCCAGGTGCGCTCCAACCTGTTCGGCGTGGTGTACGTGCTGGACGAGCCCTCCGCGGGCCTGCATCCCGCTGACACGCAGGCGCTGCTCAAGGCGCTCGACTCGCTGAAGGGCTCCGGCAACTCGCTCTTCGTCGTGGAGCACGAAGTGGACGTCATCCGCCACGCGGACTGGGTCATCGACGTGGGCCCCGCCGCCGGAGAGCAGGGCGGCCAAATCCTCTACAGCGGTCCGCTGGACGGGCTGAAGGACGTGGAGGTGTCCCAGACGCGGCGCTACCTCTTCGAGGCCGAGGCACCGCGTCCCCGACCTCCGCGCGCCCCCAAGGGCTGGCTGCGCCTGCGAGGCGTCTCCCGCAACAACCTGAACGGCCTGAGCGCCGACTTTCCCTTGGGCGTCTTCACCACCGTGACGGGCATCTCCGGCTCCGGCAAGTCGAGCCTGGTGAGCCAGGTGCTGGTGGAGCTGGTGGCCGCGCACCTGGGCCACGAGCCTCCCGAGGACGAGGAGGAGGGCGAGCTGCTGGAGCGCTCCGAGGTGGTGACGACGGGCGGCCGAATCACCGAGGGACTGGAGGACATCCACCGGATGGTGCGCGTGGACCAGAAGCCCATCGGCCGCACGCCGCGCTCCAACCTGGCGACGTACACGGGCCTGTTCGACCATGTCCGCAAGCTCTTCGCCGCGACACCGGCGGCGAAATCACGCAAGTACGACGCCGGGCGCTTCTCCTTCAACGTGGCCAAGGGCCGCTGCGAGACGTGCGAGGGCGAGGGCTTCGTGAGCGTGGAGCTGCTGTTCCTGCCCAGCGTCTACGCGCCCTGCCCCACCTGCCACGGCGCCCGCTACAACGCGAAGACGCTGGAGATCCGCTACCGGGGGAAGAACATCGCCGACGTGCTGGGCATGACGGTGGACGCGGCCCACGCGTTCTTCACCGAGGAGCCCCACGTCCACCGCGCCCTGGGTGTCCTGCGCGAGGTGGGCCTGGGCTACCTGCGCCTGGGCCAGCCCGCGACGGAGCTCTCCGGCGGCGAGGCCCAGCGCATCAAGCTGGCCACGGAGCTGCAACGCACGCAGCGAGGCCACTCCCTCTATGTCCTGGACGAGCCCACCACGGGCCTGCACCCCGCGGACGTGGACAAGCTGATGGCGCAGCTCGACGGGCTGGTGGAGGCGGGCAACACCGTCATCCTCGTCGAGCACGACATGCGCGTCGTCGCCGCGAGCGACTGGGTCATCGACCTGGGGCCCGGCGCCGGAGACGAAGGGGGCCACATCGTCGCCGCGGGGACACCCGCCCAAATCGCCGCCTCATCGAAGAGCCGCACCGCGCCATTCCTCGCACTAGGATGACCGTCTCCACGCGCCCTCGCGGGCGGAGGTGACGGCACATGAGACGCTGGCTCGCACCCTTCTCCATCGCGTTGTACCTGCTCCTGGGTTGCGACCCGGCGGACCCCATCAAGTCCGGGCGTCCCTCCACCGAGGACGCGGGCACCCAGACGCCTCCGCTCATCAAGAGCGCCAAGCGCGGCATCGCCTTCGACCTGGCGACGCCCGAGGACATGGCGGCCGTCTCCCCAGGAGTGAGCTGGTGGTACAACTGGAGTTCCCGGCCCAACACCCATGTGCCGACGGACTTCCGCACCCGCTACGGCATGGACTTCATCCCCATGCTCTGGAACGGCGACTTCGACGCCGCGCGCATCGAGACGATGCTCCGGGACAATCCCCACATCGAGTACCTGCTGCTGCTCAACGAGCCGAACCTGAGGGACCAGGCGAACATGACGCCGCAGGCCGCCGCGCGGCTGTGGCCCCGGTACGAGAGCGTCGCCACCAACACGGGCGTGAAGCTGGTGGGCCCGGCGATGAACTGGGGCACGGTGTCGGGGTACCAGGACCCCGTGGTCTGGCTGGATGCCTTCTTCGCCGCGTATCGCGCGGAGAACGGCAACCGCGAGCCGCGCATCGATTACCTGGCGTTCCACTGGTACGACTACGGGCTCGATGGCCAGCTCAACCGCCTCACCAAGTACGGCAAGCCGTTCTGGGTCACCGAGTTCGCCAACTGCCACCAGCAACAGGATGGCGCGCAAATCGACTCGGTCGCCAAGGCGAAGGCGCAGATGACGGAGATGGTGGCCGTCTGCGAGCGCCGCGCGGACGTGTTCCGCTACGCGTGGTTCACCGGACGGTGGACCAATGACCCGTGCTTCGCGAGCCTCCTGGGCGCGCCTGGCGTCCTGAACGAGCTGGGCAAGCACTACATCGCCCTGCCCACTGCGCCCTGAAGGCGAACCGCGCGTCACCGGGCCGGTGGGAGAAGGCCCGGTGCGCGGGAGGCACTACCGCTTCGTGAGCAGCGTGACGGACTGGTACTCGCTGCCCTGGAGCTGGAAGGCGCCGGGGGCGGACGTGTCCTTCTCCAGCTTCTCCTGCACGCTCTTGGGGAGCTGCGCGTAGAGGTCCTGCCCCAGCAGTTGCTCGAGCTGGTCCACCGGCACGCGCGAGGACTCCAGCAGCGGGATGATGGCGTCCTTCTTCGAGGGCCCGTCCTTCACGTTGGGCACCATGTACGCGAACATCGTCACGTTGCCGTTGGGCAGCTCCAGCAGCACCGTCTTGAAGTTGTGCGTGGGCACGCCAATCTTGCGGTCCCTGGCGCCCGTCGTCTCCACCGACTCCGGGGGCAGCGGCTTGCCATCCGCGCCCAGGAACAGGTTGCCGGTCAGGATGTGCGCCTTGCCGCCGGTCTCCTTCACCAGGTCCGTCACGGCCCGCTCCAGCGTGCGCCACACCTGCTGGTTGTGGTTGCCGTGCTGGGGGGCGATGTTGGTCATCTGGTGACTCTCGTTCATCGCCTCCTGGTTGGGGGAGTCCTCGGCGGCCTTCATGTGCCCGCGGTCGAAGCCCATGTTGTTGTAGTCGGAGTCGGTGACGCCCTTGCTGCCCAACAACGGGTCTCTCACGAAGGTGCTCTTCGTGCGGTCCACCTCGGCGGGCGTCTCCTTGATGTCGGCGGCGGACAGCAGGTAGCTCACGAAGGTGGGGACGTTCTTCCCCTCGTCCAGCATCAGTCGTGAGTACTGCTTCACCAGCTCCAACCCCTTGCCCTCGCCACCCGTGGGACGCAGCGGGTCCACTTCTCCGGCGGACTCCGCGACGCGGCTCTGGAAGGCGGCCATCTGCTGATCCGGCACCCACCGCGTGCCGTCCACCTGGTTCGCCTTGGACTTCTGGATGTAGGCCGCCAGCTCGTCCTGGGTGACCTTGCCGTCGCTGTTGCCACCCAGGAGGTCGGCGCGCTTCGCCAGCCCGTCCTGCCACTTGGAGTCGAAGGCATCCACGTCCACGGGCGCGCCGCCGCCCTTGGCCAGCTTCGCGTCCACCGCGGCGCGGCCCTGCTGGAGCGCCGTGGAGGTGAGGTAGCGCCCGTCCGTGGGCGCGGCGAGGTAGGCCTCGATTTCAGCCGCGGACACCTGGCCATTGCCTCCGCGCGTCTTGCTGCCCGCCGCGTCCGCCGCCTTCAGCAGGCCGGTCTCCCAGCTCTGCTCCGTCCAGCCGAACTTCGTCTGGAGCTCGGAGATGGGGACCTCGCGAGCGGCGGAGCGGTTCCAGCTGCCGCCCCTCGGCGTCACGACGTTGGTGGACGCGGTGTCCGCCGGGGCGACCGTGGCGGTGGGCGGGGTGCTGGGGCGAGCAGTGGGTCGCAGCGTCGTCATGCGAGAGGCATCCTTGGGCCGCCCAGGAGAGGAACGGAATGAGGCCCTGGTAGAGCTATGGTCGGTCGCGAGCGATACCGGGTTGCGTCATCGCCCCACCTTTTTTCTACAAAAGTGAGATCACGGCTTCTTCGCGGGAGAGCCTGGGACGGAGCGTGCGTCCGCCTTCGCCTGTTGGAGCGTTCCCACGATTCGGGCCTCGGCCTGGAGGCGCTCCACGTAGTCCGCCGGGAGGCCGGAGCGCTCGGCGGCGAGGGCCACGGTGACGAGGAAGGCCTCGCTGACGGGGCCCTGCGCGGGAGGGCCACCGCGGGCTGGAGCGGTGAAGGCGTGGGCGGAGAGGACGGCGCCGGTGGCCGTGCGCACCTTGACGGGCCGGGACGTGGTGGCCTCGGCGAGCACCGACTCCAGCCGGCTCACGGCGTCCCACGTCTCCGCTGACACGCGCCGCAGCAGCCCGGGAAGGGATTTGCCCGGGGCGTCCACCAACCGGGCCACCTTGCCGCCCCAGGCGTGCGAGGGCACGTCATAGACGACGTCCACGTCGAGCGCCTCGGCCAGCTCCCCCTCCGGCAACGTGGGCGCGGAGGGCAGGCCCGGCAGGCGCTCACGCGCCGTCGCGGGGGACAGGTCGACGGAGAAGGCGAACCACGGACGCGGCGCTGGAGTACCTGCGGACATGGCATCGAGTCTCGACGGGCGATGACCTGGGGACAAGCCCCTGGCGGTGCGCGCCGGCCGCCGGGGATACGGGGGCCGGCGGCTTCACGTCCGGGCGGACGTCACTCCTTGGCGGTGGTCCGGTTGGCGGCCAGCTCGATGACGTTGACCATCAGGTCCTTGACCCGGCGCGGCTTCTCGCCGCCGTTGTCGCGGAGGATGAGGTCGATGTCGTCTCCGGGCTCGTGGTACTCGGGGATGAGGTCGCCGCCGCCCTTGGGATTGGACAGGCCCTCGAAGAGGAAGAGGACGTCCTCGCCCTTGCGGCCGAAGACGGCGCCATCCTGGCGGTCCCGGTACACGTTGATGTCGCGGTTGATGCGGTCGAACGGGTCCGCGAGCTGCGCGTTGGCCTGGTCCACGACGTCGCGGAAGTAGTTCGCCTGGCCCCTGCGGTCGGTGTCCACGACGGACAGGCGCTGGTCGTCCCAGCGGCCCACCATGTCCACGTTGACGACGCCGGAGATCTGCTCCGTGCTCAGCCCCGGAATCGGGTGGTCGACGAAGTACTGCGAGCCGACCAGGCCCTTCTCCTCGGCGCCCGTCCAGATGAAGAGGATGGAGCGGTCCAGCTCGCCGCGCTTCTGCGCCTCGGCCAGCTCCGGCACCGCCGCCATCAGCACCGCGCTGCCGGACGCGTTGTCGTCCGCGCCGTTGTGGATGTTGCCGCGACGGTCCGTGCCCACGTGGTCCAGGTGGGCCATCACCACGATGACCTCGTCCTTGTGCGGCCCGGTGCCGGGCAGCATCGCCATCGTGTTCACCGCCTGGCCGGACTCCGTGGCCAGCGCACGCAGCTCCTCCACGCTGCGCAGCCCGCCGCCGCGAGCAGGCGTGAGGGGCTGCCCCTCGGCCTTCATCGTGCTCTCGTACTTCTTGTTGAGCATCTCCAGCGTCTCGCGGGGCATCCCCTCCTCCAGGTAGAACCCCTCCTGGAAGAGCTGGTGGCCGAACTGCTTGTGCTCCGCGTGGCCATTCGCCCGGGCGTCACCCGCCGCCGCCGCCTCCGGCTTGCTGGCGAAGGAGAACACGTCGAACTTCTGCTGGAAGGGGTTCTCCGGGTTGTTGCTGTTGGGGCCCACGAGGCCGTACTTCTCGACGTGCGCCTGCACGTACGCGGAGGCCGCATCGAGTCCCGCCGAAGGGCTGTCGCGGCCCTGGAGCTCATCCGAGGCGAGGTACGCGATGTGCGTCATCGGGTCCGAGTCGGTGATGGACGGCTCGGGCTTCGGCTCGGGAGTGGGCTCCACGGGGCCGGGCTCCGGCAGCGGCTCCGTCGGGACCTGGGGGTCCGTGGGGAGCGGCAGGGGCAGCGGGTTCGTCGGGACCTGAGGGTCCGTCGGAGGCTTGGGCAGCGGCAGGGGCAGCGGGTTCGTCGGGACCTGAGGGTCCGTCGGAGGCTTGGGCAGCGGCAGGGGCAGCGGGTTCGTGGGCACCTGAGGCTGCGTCGGAGGCTTGGGCAGCGACGGGGGCAGCGACACCGGGGGCTTGGGGAGCGGCAGCGGCTGGGCCTTGCCCGGCTCGAAGCAGTCCTTGTTCCACTTCAGGTCGGGCGTGGAGACCTTGTTCGGCGTCTCCGAGGGAGCCTTCGTGGCCGGGGCTCGCGTCGTCGCGGTCGGTAGAGGACGAGGCGTATCGCTGATCTTGGAGGCCATGGTGGGGGATCCCGATGGAGAGCGCGGACAACGCGCTTCGGGATTATCGCCACCGGGGAGTTCAAGGTTGCGAGAAGGTTTCACTTCCCCGTGATTTCAGTGCCTTGTCTCAGCCATTTATCACCCGCGGTGGATCCGCCGGCTTCAGGGACGTCCCCCGGGTGTGGATCGGCTAGCGACGCTTGACGGCGACGAAGGTGTCGTACGGCGTCCCCTCCAGGGTGCGCGTCTCCAGGCGGGCATCGAGGCCCAGTTCGTCGAAGAGGCGCAGCCACGTCGCCCTCGAGAAGAGGCCATGCAGGTGCACGTCGTGGACGGAGCGGATGCTGCCGTCACGCTCCTTCAGCAGCATCGCGAAGTGGGTCTCCGAGGTCGCGCTCCCCGGCTTCGTCGGCAACGTCCACATGAGGTAGCGCAGCGAACGCGAGCCCTGCCCAGGCACCTCGGGCTCGTCGCCCCCTTCCGTCATCGACCCCGGCTCGAAGCTCTCTTGCGTCGCGTCCGGAGCCACCAGGACGACGCCACCCGGGCGCAGGTGAATGGCCGCCGTCTCCAGCGCCGCGCGCAGGTCCTCCTCCGTGGTCATGTACTCGACGGCGTCATGGATGAACACGGCGTCGAACTCGCGGCCCAGACGCACGGTGCGCATGTCACCGGGCAGGTGCTCGCACTCGGGATTCAGCTCGCGGCTGTGCTTGCGCATGCCCTCCGAGGGCTCCACCAGCGTGAGCTGGAAGTCCCGCTTGAGGAAGCTGGCGTTGTTGCCACCCCCGCTGCCCAGCTCCAACAGCGTCACCAGCGGGCCCGTCGCGCCCGCGAGCAGCAGGCGGCGATACTCGGATGCCTCCTCCGCGTAGTCGCTCGGGGGAGAGACCAGGGGCCACCACTCGGCCAGTTCGTCGTAGAGCTTCATGGGCATCATCCTGTTCGTGTCGACGGGTTCAGCGGTGCGGGACTTCGGCCGGCGGTTTCTTGAAGCCGTCGCCCTTCCCGTCCGTTGACGTAGGTGAGGGGTGCGCGCGCCAGCTCGTCGAGGTCCACGTCGTCGAGGCAGTTGACCTTGATGGTGTAGAACTTCCCCAGGTCCGTGTCGTCACCCCAGCCAAAGGAGTGCACGCCACAGTGCTTGCAGAACAGGTGATGGAGCTGCTTGGTGTGGAACTGGTACTCGGTGAGTTCGGCCTCACCGGACAGGAGGCGGAAGTCCTCGGGACCGATGACGGCGTGCCACAGCCGCGCCTTGGTGCAGATGGAGCAGTTGCACTTGTAGGTGCCCTGGCTCAGGTCGACGTCCGCTTCGTAGCGGACCGCCCCGCAGTGACAGCTTCCAACGTACGTCTTCTTCACGTGTGACGCTCCTCATCAGCCCCGGCCCCATCCTGAGGCCGAGCAGACCACGAGCGAGGCCTGATGCAACGCCTGGTTTGCGCCAGGGAGCTCCACGGCCTCCGCGGGTGACAGTCCTCGAAACGTCGCCATTCCAGCGGCGAGGTGGCCCCCGGGGGCAGACGTCGCGCACGCGTCATTTGAAGTGAGCGCTCCGCGTCCCTAGGGTGCCGCGTCCGGTCCGGAGCCCTTTCCGGCCACGCCGCCACGCCATGGACCTTACCCTCTGGGCAACGTTCACCCTGACCATCACCCTCTTCGCCATCACCCCGGGCCCCGCCGTGTTGCTGGTGGTCTCCCAAGCGATGTCGCGGGGGTTTCGCACCGGGATGAGCGCCGCGTTGGGCATCCAGGCCGGCAACGCCGTGTACTTCCTCATCTCCGTCGCGGGCCTTGGCGCGGCGCTGGCCGCGTCGCCCTTCGCGTTCTACGGCATCCGCTATGCGGGCGCGGCCTACCTCGTCTACCTGGGCGTGAGGACGCTGCTCTCCGCGAAGCACACCTTGTCGCTGGAGCAGCGTCCGAAGCCGCCCCTGTGGCGCGGGGCCTTCGTGCAGGGCTTCGCGAAGCAGCTCGCCAACCCCAAGTCCATCCTGTTCTTCGGCTCACTGCTCCCGCAGTTCATCCACCCGGGCCCCCACGCGGGCTTGCAGTTCACCGTCTACGGAATCTCCTGCATCGTCGTGGAGGTGCCGGTGCTCGCCGTCTACGCGGGGTTGGGCGTGGCTGGAGGTCGCGTCTCCAGCTCACCCCGTGCCCTGGTCTGGCGTGAACGACTGTCAGGCCTCGCGCTCATCGGCATCGGCGCGGTGCTCGCGACGATGAGACCGCAAGCCTGACTCCCGGCGTCGACGACCGGAGCCTTGCGCTCCGGTTGCCTCGTCTGGCCAGGACAACCTCAAGGAGCGGGAGCCGCGGGCTCGGCGGGCGCGGGCTCGGCGGGCGCGGGCTCGGCGGGCGCGGGCTCGGCGGGCGCGGGCTCGACAGGCGCGGGCTCGGCGTCCTTCAACGCCTCCAGCTCACGAGCCGTGGCGGGCCGCGTCCGGGCCTTGCCCTTCTCCACGATGATGAGCGTCCCCTTGGTGCCCTGCCGACAGAGCAGCGCTTCTCCCAGGGAGGGCGCCTTCTTCAACGCGTCGCAACGCCCCACGTGTGCCACCTGGCGACGCGCGGGCTCGATGCCGAGCGCCACCGCGAAGACCTTGCCCGCGCCACCCTCGAACGGCCCGATGGACACCACCGTCACCCAGGTGTCCTTGAGCAGCTCCTGCGTGTAGAGCACCTCATAGCCCTCCGCCTTGCACTCGGCCTGGGTGCTCCCCGCCTTGCAGCGCTGGGCCGCGCGGAGCTTCTCCAGCAGGGCTGAATCCACCCGCGCGGTGAAGGAGGGAGCGGGGAGCTCGTAGCGGGCCGGGCCCACCTTCTCCAGCCCCGCGCACGGTCGCTTGCCATCCGACGCGGAGATGCGCAGCGCGAGCGGCACCTGCGGCGCGCCGCTGGAAGGAACGGAGAGGAACGCCGTGCCCGTGCTCGCGAGCGACTCCGGAACCGTGACGGCGAAGGCGCCGATGAAGTCCGACATGCCTTCGTCCGCGTCGGTGAGCAGCAGGCTCAGCGAGCCTCCCACTCCCACCGGGAGCCAGGCTCCCGAGCGCGTCTCTTCGAGGAAGAGGCTGTTCCACCGCAGGCTGCCGGTGTCCTCCTGCTTCGGGCCGATGACGACGGGTGAGGCACCTTCGACGTCGACGGCCATCGCGGACAGCTCCGGGTCCGCCGCGGAACCTTCGTCCCAGGACGAGCCACCGGGGTTCGTCGTCCCCACCTTCACCGCCAGCGGGGACACGAACAGCTCCTTGCAAGCGCGATAGTCCTGCGCCCACACGCGCGTGGAGACACAGAACGCCAGCAACACCCACCGTCGCATCATGCTTCCTCTCATCCAGCCGGGCGACATCGCCTCGGCTACAGCCCCAGGGCGTATACCTTGTTCCGGTCCACCACATAGACCCGGTCCTTCACGATGACAGGGTCCCTGAGTGAACCCCCGTCCGCGGTCCCCACCAACGCCAGCTTGGTCGCGCTCCACAGCGTCGCGAGTGTCGAGACGGCGACGACGTGCAGCCCCGTGCGCGAGGTGATGACCAGCGTGGGGACGCTCGCTCCCGATGCGTCCTTCGTCCCCGACGCGGCGGCGATGGACGTGCTGCGCTTGCCCGCGAAGGGCGTAATGGAAAAATCCAGGAGGTCTCTTCCGTAGTACGGGACGATGACATCGTAGACCCCCGGAAGCGCCGCCGTCAGCGGCGTGCCACCCGAGAGGGCGTCGAAGGAATAGAGCACGGTGCCCGCGTTGGGACCGGAGCTCTCCTGCACCGCGATGATGGCTCGGCCGCCCACCAGCACGGGTGCCTGATACCCGGTGATTTGCGAGCTGGGAAACGGCGGGGAGCGGAAGAGACTGGCGCCGTTGTAACCGGCATTGCGGATGTTGAACGTCACCGTGCCGGTGGCCAGATCCCGCTCCAGCAGGTAGATGCGATTGCCGGCCACGCTGATGTTGCTCGCGGGCTCCAGCGCGACGCGAGGCCAACGAGGTGTCCCGGTGGCGAGGTCCCAACCGAACAGACCCGACGCGAAGGGACGCGGCTCGGTCGCCGAGCAATTCGTCGAGCACTGGAAGTTGTAGATGGCCGCCAGGTAGATGAAGCCGTTGTCCGTGGCGATGGAGCCCAGGCGGTCTTCCGCGGTGTCCCACTGATGCTGGGGGAAGACTCGCGTGCCGCCGTAGTACCCGTAGGTGTTCAGCTCCAGCAGGAGGTTGCCGCGCTTGTCGAACGAGCGCAGGCCCAGCTTGGGGCCATGGTAGTGGAGCTGGTTGTAGACCCACAGGCGCGTGCCGTCCGACAGCGACTGGCCCCAGCTGTCGTTGTTCGCCTGCTCGTACTCCGCATAGGGAGTGGTGCCGCCCGAGTAGTAGTTGGCGCCGAACTGCTTGCTCCAGGTCCGGATGCCGTCGTCGTTGCGGACGACTCCGTCACGCGCCTCGTAGACACCGCCGCCCACGAGCTTCTCGTATGCGAAGAAGGAGGGCCAATGTCCCCGGTTGTCATTGAGCTGCCGGTCGACGCTCCACACGCTGGCGCCCGTGGCCGGGGCGATCTTCTCCAGGGCGGGGCTTCCACCCGAGCCGACGTAGTTGGGATTGGAGTTCCACGCCAGATAGACGCCGTCGGTGTCCGCCACCGCCCGCTCCACGCCTTGCACGGAACGCCCGGCTCCCGCGGTGGGCGCGAACTCCCAGAGCTTGGTCAGCGGATGCCACGCGCAGCCATCCGAGGTGAAGGAGCGGCGTCCATCGTGTCCCATCGTGGCCCACGCATTGGTGCCCGTGCAGGGTGGCACCACGGCGGACGCAATGACTCCAGACGACTCGGGGGGGAGCGAGGAGGGCTCCTCCGTCGAGCCTCCACATGCGCCCAGCCCCACGGCGGACAGCAGCAGCACCACGCCTCGCGTTCGCAGCGTCATGACACGACCTCCACGTCAGGGCGCACCGGAAGCTCCCGGACACGCCAGGAAAGTATCTCGCGTCACCCCGCCCTTCTCACGAGGAGGGCGCGGCTCCGACCTCACCGGGGCTCGTCGGCAGTCGCATGGGCTGGGCCTTGCCATAGGTGAGCGAGCGCCACAGCCACTCGGCGGGACCGAAGCGGAAGCGGGCCATCCACAAGTGGCTGAGGACTATCTGCACGGCGAAGATGCCCAGGGCCAGGAAGATGCTCGTCGACGGAGGCACCTTCCCGATGAGCCCCAGCCCCCATCCGTTGTAGAGCCAGACACTCACCACGGACTGCAGCAGGTAGTTCGAGAGCGCCATCCGCCCCACGGGCATCAGCACGTTGAAGACGCGCTGCACCCAGCCTCGCCGGGACAGCAGCGCGAACAGGGCGACGTAGGCCCCGCCCAGCGCCAGGCAGCCCAGCTCCTGCACCACGGTCAGCACCATCATCCAGTCACGGTCGATGAGGTCCCCCATCCCCATCGCGCGCAACCGCCACACGACCAACCCCAGCCCGTTGCCAATCACCCCCAGGAACAGCCCCCAGAACAGCAGCCGCTGGTGCAGGCGACGGTTGCCTTCGATGTCCTGGAGCAACAGGAGGCGGCCCGCCAGCAAGCCGAACAGGAACCGCCCCAGGACGAGGCTCATCCAGACGAGCCGGTTGATGCGCAGGAACGACTCGGTGTTGAAGCGAGCCATCCCCGTGAGCGCCGTCCAGAACGAGTCGCTGGAGAGCGCCTCGAACAGCCGCGCGCGAGACGCCGTCTCCAGGGCCCGGGTCGCCTTCGCCGCCTCCCCCGCGGCCTCCGCGCCGTGCAGCCAGACGGGGATGAAGCGCTCCAGCGCCGGAATCACCAGCGGAACCACCGCCATCATCGCCACCGCCCAGATGAGCACCGTCGTGTTCGAGCGGCTCCGGAACAACAGCAGCGCGAAGCCCACCATCGCGTAGGTGTGGAGGATGTCTCCGGACCAGATGGCGTACTGGTGGGTCAGCCCTATCGCCAGCAGCACCAGCAGGCGCCGCGCGTAGAGCCGGACAATCGAGGAGCCTCGCGCCTGCGCACGGGCGAGCTGGATGCTGAAGCCCAGCCCGAAGAGGAACGAGAACAACGTCACGAACTTCTGGTTCACGAAGAACTGGTACAGGCCCGAGACCACCGTCTCGAAGAGGGGTGCCGCGAGGGCCTGGGCCTGCTCTCGCGGCATCATCACCCTGCCGCTGAACCAGGACACGCTGTTGGAAACGAAGACGCCGCACAGCGCGAAACCACGCAGCGCATCCAGCAGCGTCACCCGCTCGGTGGCATCCACCGGGCGGGCATCGGCGACGTGCGCGGGCGCGGAAGAAGCAGAATCTGACATCCATCCAGCAGACGCCCACGGCCTGCGTGCGTCAACCGAGGGCTGTCGACTTCAGCCCCCGGTCTTCATGACGCGGTGCCGCCTAACCATGCCGGGAGTACGTGTCGCAGCGCGCATGCCCGTAGCGCGCGCACTCCGCCCGCTCACGACGCTCCCGCTCCACCCGAGCCTGCCGCTCGCGCTCCGCCCGCTCACGCTCCATCCGCGCCAGACGCTCACGCTCGATGCGGGCCCGCTCACGCTCGATGCGCTCACGCTCCACCCGCGCCTGCCGCTCGCGCTCCAGCCGGGCCTGCCGCTCCCGTTCCAACCGCGCCTGCCGCTCGCGCTCCAGCCGGGCCTGCCGCTCGCGCTCGGCCCGCTCACGCTCCAGCCGCGCCCGCTCCGCGCTGGAGCGCGATTCGATGCGCTGGTCGCGAACCCACTCGGTGACGCCCGAGGTCGTGACGGGGGAGGCACCATGCACCGACTGCGCGAGGACAGGAGAAGCCACCGTGAGGGAGCACACCACCAAGACTCGCTTCAGCTTGCTGTACATGACGACCTCCTTCGCAGCGGGTTGCGCCGCGTTCTGTACAGTCTGACGGGGCCCCCTCCCGTCTATTCACCCGGGCCACCCCTGCCCGCACGGAGCCACACCCCGAGTCACACGCCTCCTCGGAGGGCTGACCCGATGCGCCACACACGGCGTACACAACGCTACGCCGTGCGCGACGGGGGCCGAGCCAGCCACAGCGCCGCGGCGGCGAACACGGAGATGGCGGTCCAGTAATAGAAGCGGTACTCGGCGCTCACGCTCACGGGGAGGTACGCCAGCGCGTAGATGACTCCGGAAGCGGCCACGCAGAACATCAGTCCGCCATCCCGCGCGCGACGTCTCCAGCCCACGCCGGCCAGCACGACCGCGAGCACCAGCCACGGCCCTCCACGGGCGATGGCATTGGACCAGGCCTCTCGCATGGCCACGAAGCCCCGGTGGACCGCGGTGTGCTTTCGCAGCTTCAGGCCCAGCTCGTTCGGGTCGATCTGCCGGTGGTAGCTCCCGTTGTCCCGATAGTAGGAGTCGGAGAAGCCCTCCAGGCCCAGGTTCGCGACATACGACGCCCACCGATGCCGCAGATAGGCCCCCGGGTAGGCGCGCACGACGCGGAGCCACTCCCGCGTCAGGGGCTCCTTCGCCGCGAGGACCTCTTCGGTGGAGATGGCGCCCCGCGCCGGGTCTCCCCACAGAATCGGCGACACCGCGCGCGGGTCATAGAGGTAGCCCAGCTTGTCCGCGTCCCACTTCCACCGCGCCACGAGCGGCGAGCCCTCCATCGCCGCCGGCTCGCGCGCATAGACGCCCGCCACGTCGAACACCAGCAGCGCGCCGCCAATCCATGTCTTGCGCACGCTGGCGGCGCGCTCGATGAAGCCCGGTGCTATCGCCAGCACCGCGAGGAGCAACACACCCGCGATGACGGGACGGCTCCGGTCCTTCATCAGCACGGGCACGCGCGCCACCACCATGGGCACCAGCAACATGCTGGCGGTGATGGCGTTGTGCCGCGTCAGCGTCGCGGCGACGAGGCACGCGAAGGCCCATCCCGGTCGTCCCCGCGTGAGCAACACCACCGTCCAGAGCAGGGCCACCGCGTTGAACACGTCCTTCCAGAGCGTCACCCCCACCGCCCAGGTGCTGGGAAGGACCCAGTACACGCCCAGCAACGCGAGCGCGGCCAGCCCGCGACGCCCCGAGACACCTCCGAGCAACACCACCGGCCCCAGCGCCAGCCCCAGGAGTTGGAAGGCCATCACCGGCCACGTCGAGCCCGTCAGCAGGAAGGCCTTGCCCAACAAGAAGGCGTAGAAGGGCGAATGCCAGTCCGTGTACTCCCCGGTCCGGCCCTGCCACAGCATGCTGAGCGAGTCCGCCGACATCAGTCCGGGCTGGAAGGCCACGAACAGCAGCACGCCCCAGATGAGCGCCAGGAACAGCCGGACGTGCCGGCTCCCCAGCGTCGCGAGCAGACGCCCCCCGACAGACGGTTTGTCGACGGCGACCGTGTCGACCTGGACGGGCGGTCCCGTCGGAGCGAGCGCAGCCTGGTCCACCTCCGGCACCGACCGGCCTTCCATCCCCATGGCGACGCGCCCTCACTGTGAACGATGACGCGGGGAGACTGTCAGGCCAGGTCGGTAAATCCAAGCACGTCATGCCTGGATGAAGCGTCGACCAGTCAACCCTCCGCACAACCGGGCGTCTTGTCCGGGTCCGGAAAAGCGTGGGCACGCTGGGGTACCGCTTCGTCGTCTCCCTCGGCCACTCCTGGCGTATGGCCGGGAACCTCGTCCTCATAGCCCTGCTCGCGGGCCCTCCCATCCTCCAAGGGTTCACCTGCTCGCTGTCGCGTGTCGATGTCTGGCATCACGGCCTCCTGTCCTCGAAAAAGATAGGCAGTGATGGCCCGGGAGGATGGCGCCTGGGCGATGATGCGAGGACCTCGGGAGGCTGCATGGCCACGTTGCTCGGGAGCACCCTTCGCCAGTTGCGAGACGGCGCCACCCGGCTCGCCCAGAACACGGCGGCCCTGGCGATGACCGCCCTCGTCGTCCTGCGCCCCTACCGCGCGGGAAGCGAGCGGGCGCGGCGCAACGCCGAACGCCTCATCACCGCGTGCCGGGCCTTCCAGACGCGACATGGCCAGTTGCCCCAGGCGCTCACGGAGCTGGTCCCCGCGTTCCTCCCCGAGCTGCCACCCGCGAAGTACTCCGGCCCCCACTTCGGCTTCACCTATGACGTGGGCCCCGGGCGACACGTGCTCGGCTGGACGGAACGGATTCCCTTCGGACGCCCCTTCTATGTCTTCGAGGAAGACCGCTGGGGTTATCTGGACTGAGGCCCTCGCGTCCCGGGGGGCATGCACGGACGACACCGTCTTGGGCTAACGTCCCCGAACATGCACCTCACGCGCCTTTCCACCGCCGTGCTGCTGCTGTGCCTCGTCATGGCGGGTTGTGAGCGGGGCTCGACGCCACCGCCCGTGGCCCCCGCGCCGAAGCCGCAAGCGCCTCCGGAGAGCTTCCTCAAGGCCGGCCTCGCCGCGCCCGTCACCGCCCCCGGCGTCATCGACCCCGGCGAGGTGAACGTCGCGGACCTGCGCGATGGCCTGGCGGACCCGAGGATCCTCAGTGAGCAGGACCTCGAGAAATTGCTCCAGAGTGCCCGTCAGGGGCCCTCCACTCCCACCGGGGAGCTGCTTCACGAGGAAGGAGGTCCGGAGCCGGAGGAAGAGCGCGTCGCGCGGGATGTGGCGCTCGGAGCCGTCCCGCCTCCACCG
>NZ_JABXEM010000076.1:0-39709 GCF_013372595.1 Myxococcus sp. AM011 | reverse complement strand
GGGCTGGGCGCTGGGCGTCAGTCCGCCGGAGCTGGCGCGGCTGGTGGCCTCCGTGGGGCTGTCCGAGGACGTGGAGGCGCTGCGCGAGCGCTTCCGCCGCGAGGCGCTGGCCACCTCGCACCTGACGCACCGGTTGGATCTGCTGGGCCGTGAGAAGTACCTCGTGGACCTGGGCATCCAGCGCAAGTTCAACGAGTCGCTCCGCAAGGACCTGGAGCGGCTGATGCGGGACGAGCTGCCCGGCGCCACGGACCTGCACGGACTCTGCGACTCCGTGGGCCGCAAGTACGGCTCGCCCGCGGAGCTCATCTTCCGCGCCATCGAGCGCCTGGGGCTCGCGGAGGGGCTGCGCAAGCAGCTCTACCCCGGCGCTCCCCCCTCAACTCCCTGAAGAGGCACCGCGACCATGCCCATCTACGAGTACGCCTGTCAGAGCTGTGGAAAAGTCATCGACGTGCTGCAGAAGTTCTCCGACCCGCCGCCCGCCGTGTGCGCCACGTGCGGCGCCGAGGGTCCGCTGACCAAGATGCTCAGCCGCTCCAGCTTCGTCCTCAAGGGCGGTGGCTGGTACTCGGACCTGTACAGCTCCACGAAGAAGGACGGCTCCTCGTCCTCCTCCTCGAGCACCTCGGGTTCCAGCGGCTCCTCGTCTTCATCGAGCTCCTCGAGCAGCGGCACGTCGTCGACGCCCGCCGCCGCGGCGCCGAGCAGCGCCCCCGCGCCGGCCGCGGCCTCGAGCGACAAGAAGTAGTCGGACGCGGAGGGGCGGAAAATTCGCGCGGGGTCCGGGAGCGACGCACACTCGCTCCCCGTGCCCTTCCCCCCCTCCAAGCGTCCTCCCCGCCAATGCGCTCTGTGCGGTCACCCGGAGCTCACGGATACGCGAGGGCTCGGCCGCTTCCTGTTGGTGCCGGACCCGCATGGCCGGGGGCCCGTGTGTCCGCCACAGCGAGGCTGCCGTGGCGGCAAGCGGGAAGCCTCCGCCGCGACGACGCTGACGCAGGCATCACGCTGAGCTAAGCAAGGCACTTCCCGCGCGCCCTGTCGCGGAAGGTGCCCCGATGCTCGCCCGACACCCCTTCTCCTCGCTGTCCCTCCTCGTGCTGGCCGCGGTCGCGGTCGGCTGTGGCAACTACACCCGCATGGCGCCGGACGCCCGCGCGTCGCTCCAACGCACGCTCACCGGCCCGGAGGCGGAGCAGTACCTGCGCGTCTCCGGCAACGTCACCCCCTTCTTCGGGGACGGCTCCAAGCGGCTGCTCACGCCCTATGCGCCGGACGACGTGCGCCTCCTGGATGACAGCAAGGGCAAGCCCATCAACCCCGGCGCCGTGGAGCGCACCCTGCCCGTGGGCACGAAGCTGCGCATCACCAAGGTGGAGTTCCCCACCGCGTGGGTGGTGGCCGAGCGCGTCCTCTACACGCCGCGCACCTGGCCGTGGATCTACCTGGCCGAGGATGGCAAGCCGGACGCGCCGCCCCTCGTGCTGGTGCTGCCGCCCAACCTGGAGCAGCCCAACGACTTCCGCGCGGAGGTGGAGAAGTACCTCACGCCCCAGAATCCCAAGGCCCAGTTGGAGGCCCTGGCGCCGCCCGTGCGCGACGCCGTGAAGGAGAAGCGTCTGGTGGCCAACATGTCCGCGGACGCCGTGCGCATGGCCTGGGGGCCGCCGGAGCTGGTGCGGCGCACGCTGGAGGGCACCGCGAAGAACGAGGAGTGGACCTATCCGGGAGGCCGTCGCAAGGCCTTCATCTCGGATGGCCGCCTGGCTCGCGCCGAGGAGGCGGGCGCCTCCGTCCTGCCGTAGCGCCCGCTTTGAACGACTACCGGCGACCGCCGCCGCCACCACCGCGGCGGCGCTTGCCACCACCACCGCCACCACCCCCGCCGCCCTGCTTGCGAGCCGCCTGGGCCTCGCCGGGGCGCGTGAGGCGGGGCAGCTCACCGGCCATCACCGGCCAGAACTCGCCCTTGAGCAGCTCGGCCACCAACTGGGCCTGCGTCGTCACGGGGTTCTTGAAGAACGTGGCGCCCCGACCCATCTCGTCCAGGGAGCCGCGCACGTCGCTGCCACCGGTGCAGGGCAGCTTGAGCGCCTCGGCGGCCTCCACGGCCAGGTCATTGGCGGTCTGCTTCACCCGGGCGTTGTAGCCCTCCACGGCGCTCAGCACGGTGAGCGAGCGCACGAAGTCCATGGCCGGGTTGGGCGAATCCCTGTCGAAGGGCCGCGCCGCGATGATGGCGGCGCCCATCCCCTTCACCTTGGGCAGACACTCCGCCGCGCTCCAGGGCTTCTCGCGGTTGCTGCCCCACATCTGCACGGGCTCCGGGGCCAGCTCCGGCTTCGGGAAGAAGCACAGGTATTGGCCGCGGTCCGTCACCAGCTCCAGCCCGACGAACACCTTCACCTTCGACTTGGCGCCAATCTCGAACAGCTCGTCACAGCCGTCCTGGGTATTGGTCTCCGTGAAGGCCACCCCGTCCAGGCCGAACAGCGCGGCCCTTTCCAACACGGCGCGAGGGTCCAACTCGCACCCCTTGGACAGGTGGGAATGGGCGTGCAGGTCGATGAGCATGGGCGCCGCTCCCTAACAGGCTCCCCAGGGCCTGTCGAGCCCGCGCTGCCCCCCTGCGTCCCTCAGGCGAAGGCGTAGGACTGGAAGGTCCCCTGCTTGGCCTGCGTGTTCTTCTCCTCGTAGGTGCGGATGAGGTACCCCATCAGCATCAGCGAGGACGTGTTCTCCAGCACCCGGGACGGGTCCTTGGAGATGAGATTGGCGCTGTAGTTCAGGAAGAACTGCGCCAGCTCCTCCCCCGCCTCCTTGACGATGAGCGCGTTCAGCGCGGTGGGCTCCATCGTCCGGATGGTGTTGATGAAATCAACCGCCAGATCCTTCTTGGTCTTCACGTCCACGGGCCTGCCCCCTTCCCCAACACGCCGCCACTCGTGGCCCCTGCCTCGAGCGCCCCCAAACGGGTGCGACTTGAGCAAACTAAGCATGCGCTTTCGCGTGCAAACCCCCGTCGCGAGGCCCGCGCCGGCCTGGCCTCCAGGAAGCCGGGTTTTTGACACCTCCGAACACGCCGTGCGAGGATGGCCCCTTGTCCTGAGTCGGGACCGCACAAGGAGTGGCAGGCGATGTTCACGGGCGTGAAGGTCTTCTCCGCCACCAAGGCGAAGGAGCGCGAGGAGCTGGGTGAGAACGTCACCCGTTGGATGAAGAGCAACTCGGATCTGGAGATCGTGGATCGCGTGGTGGCCCAGTCGTCCGACAACGAATTCCACTGCTACACCCTCGTGCTCTTCTACAAGCACAAGACGGCGCAGCAGCCTCCCCCGCAGCAGCCGTAGTTCGCGGGGCCGCGGTGGGAAGGGGGCGGCTCCTCCCCTTCCCTTGACTCCGCGGGAGCACTACTCAGCGGCAGGCACGTACACGGCGACGCTGCGCGGCGGGATCACCATCTGGGTCTCCGTCCCGGCGAGCTGGAGCGTGCGGCCACTGAAGACGTCCGCGTAGGTGGCGCTGCTCGCCGCCAGGCTCCCCAGGGGCTCCACCACCAGCGGACGCTCCACGTCGCTCCGGTTGATGGCGATGATCGCGCCCTGCCCGTCCGGCAGCGAGCGCTGGAAGACGTACAAGTCCCTTTCAATCCGCAGCGTGTCCCGGGCTCCCGTCTGGAGCGCGGGATGGGCGCGGCGCGCCTGCCCCAGCTTCTGGACGACGGTGAGCAATTCCGCCTCCAGCGGGGTGAGCGTGGAGCCGAAGCGCATCAGCCGGCGGTTGTCGGGGTCTCCCGCGCCCGGCAGGCCCACCTCGTCGCCGTAATAGACGAGCGGCACGCCCGGCTGCGTCAGCACGAAGGTGAAGGCGAACTTCGCCTTCTCGAAGGCCGCCGCGTCCGTCACCGTCGCCGACGGGCGGGAGCTGCTCCAGGGGTCTCCCCCCTCCCCGTCCAACTGCTTCGCCGCCTGGGAGATGAAGCGCGCCACGTCGTGGTTGCCGATGAAGGGCGAGTTGATGGTGCCCGGCGCGTAGAAGACCTCGTTCTCCCGCACCGCCTGGTCCACGCGCTCCAGGCCCTGGCCGTCCGCGAACGCCTCGCGCACCGGCCAGTACAGGGGGAAGTCGAACTGGCCATCCAGCTCGCGCGGGCTGATGTAGCGGGCGATCTGCGAGCGGCCATCCGCGCCGACGAAGGTCTCTCCCACCAGGTAGAACTCGGTGCCCGTCATCGCGGTGATGTCGCGCAGGCGACCACGCAGGGTGCGGCCCGCCACCTGGTCCATGTGCTTCACGGCGTCCATGCGGAAGCCGTCGAAGTCCGCCGCCTCCAGCCACCACAGCGTGTCGTCGATGAACCGGTCCACCATGTTCGACGAGCGCCAGTTGAAGTCCGGCAGGTAGTCGGTGAACTTGCAGGTCAGCCGCTTCTCCTCCCAGTCACAGTCCTGGGTGCCGCACACGCAACTGGCGGAGGTGTTGAACCAGTCGTCGTTGCGGTGGTTGACCCAGTACGGGTGCTCCTGGTGGACGTGGTTGAGCACCAGGTCGGCGATGACGCGGATGCCCCTGGCGTGGGCCGCGGCGGTGAGGGCGCGCAGCTCGTCGATGGACCCGAAGCGGTGCTGCGTGGTGCGCGGCGCCGAGGGCCAGTAGCCGTGGTAGCCGGCGTAGTACTTGCCGCCCGTGCCGATGAAGCGCCCCTCGGGGTTCTGGTCCACCGGGGAGATCCACAGGGTGCGCACACCGAGCGCGTCGAAGTAGCCGTCTTCAATCTTCTGGGTGATGCCGGCGAAGTCGCCGCCCTGGTAGTTGGCGATGGGGTCCACGTCCGCCACGGCGCCGTCGTTCTCCGAGCGCGCGTTGAGGAAGCGGTCCGTGAAGGCGAAGTACATCAGCCCCGACTCCCACCGGAACTTCTGGGGCTCCACCCAGAACGGCAGGTAGAGCGGCTCCGCGGCGCGGCCAGACGCGTCCATGGCCACCACCTTCACGTGGTGCTTGCCCTGGGCCAGTCCCGCCACCTGCAACCGCAGGCGCCCCGTCTTCGCGTCGAAGGCACCCTGTCTGACTTCTCCGTCCAGCGACAGCGTCACCTTGTCGGTGTCCGGCCCCACCTCGTCCGTCCCATCGACGTACGCCACGTCGACGTCCAGCGCGCCCTCGGGCGTGGCCACGAAGCGCCGCAGCTCCAACACCGGCTGCCGGCAGTCCGGCACCGTCAGGCGCGAGTACTCCTCCGTGCGCACCCAGCGGGAGTATGGATTCTGCGGATCCATCAGCTCCTGCTTGCCCACCACGAAGCGGTAGCCATAGTCGCGCGGCTCCAGGCCTTCCAGGCGCGCGGTGAACACGCCGTCACCGCGGTCCGCCATGGGCTGGGGGGTGGCGGCGAAGCCATTCCATTCGCCGGTGAGGGACACCGCGCCCTGGAGCGACTGCTGAGGCGCGTACGTCAGCGTCACCTCGCAGGTCCGGACGGGAATGGAGTCCTCGGAGTCACCGCAGGCCGCGGAGAGCAGCAACACCGGAAGCGCGAGCGAACGGACGATGCGGGAGTGCGTCATGCGGCTGCCTTTCTACGGGAGGCCCCCTCGCTTTTCCAACCCCCCCATCGACACCTTTTTGACTCACCGCGTCGCGCCAGGGGTTGCCCTCCACCGAACACTCTAGGGCGACTCGTACCTTGGGACAGGAGCCACTGACCCAACCTGCTGGGTACTCAGGGCTCCCCCAGGCGACCGAGCCCGCAGTCTCGTCCCGCACCCGCGCTCGCGATTCCCCTTCACAGGAAAACGCATGAGAACTCCCCATTCAGCGTGGCGTCTCCTCGCGGTACCGCTGTTCCTCGCAGCCAGCGTCGCGGTGGCGTCCAGCCATCGGGAGGCTCCGCTCATCAGCAACGACCCGGCGGCGGACGGGACGGACATGTACGCCTGGAAACAGGGGGGCAACCTGGTGCTGGTGGCGAACTACTCGCCCTTCGGCCTTCCCTACGGCGGCCCCAACTTCTACCTGTTCGACGACAACGTCCTCTACGAAATCAATATCGACCAGACGGGAGACGGCGCTCCGGACATCCGCTACCAGTTCCGCTTCCGCACGCAGATTCGCCAGAGCCCCCTGCCCTCGGTGGGCGTGGTGGCCGGCTATGACGCGTACAAGGACTCCTTCCTGTACGCCTTCGCGGGCGTGAAGACGGCCACGTCGCCGGAGATCCTCCGCTACCAGACGTACACGCTCACCAAGGTGGTGGGCGGCTCGAACCAGGTCATCGTCAAGGATGCGCCGGTGGCGCCCAACAACGTGGGGCGGCTGACGACGCCGGCCTATCCGCAGACGGCGACGGGCTCCACGTTGGACCCCATCACCCAGAGCGCCATCCAGACGGGCCTGGGCACCGCGGCCAAGTACAAGGTCTTCACGGGCCCCCGGGACGACCCGTTCTTCGTCAACCTCTCGAAGACGTTCGACTTCCTCAACTACGACGGCAAGCCGAACCGCGATGACCTGGCGGGGCTGAACGTGCTGTCGCTCATCATCGAGCTGCCGCTGACGGAGTTCAGCTCCCCGCACCTGGGCATCTGGACCACGTCCAGCCGGCAGAAGGTCACCACGCGCCGAGCGGATGGCGGCGTGGACACGAGCGGCGCCTGGGTGCAGGTGTCCCGGTTGGGCAATCCCCTGGTGAACGAGGTGGTCGTCCCCCTGAAGTTCAAGGACTTCTTCAACGCCTCCAAGCCGCAGAACGACCTGGCCACCCCCACCATCGTCGCCATCGTCACCAACCCGGAGCTGCCCCAGCTCCTCCAGGCCAAGGGCTTCATCCCCCTGGCCCCCCCCGGGCCGCGCACGGACCTGGCCACCATCTACACCCGCAACACCCAGGGCAAGCCCACCGGCGAGATGCTGCACATCAACACCGGCATGGACTCCTCGTACCCGAATGGTCGACTGCTCACCGACGATGTGACGGACGTGGCGCTCAAGGCCGTGGGCGGGGCCTTCTTCACGACGTTCGCGGATGGCGGGCCCGCCATCCTTCCGGACGGCGGCGGCACGTTCGCGGCGGCGGCCAGCGGGCTCAGCGATGGTGTGGCGGCCAACGACAAGGCGTTCCTCACCACCTTCCCGTATGTAGCCCCGCCCCACTCCGGCGATCCGAACCCCTGAGCCCCGCGCCATGGCCTCTCGACAATTGCTCGCCCTCGGCGTCGCGGTGGTGGCGATCTCCGTGGGCGGGCTCACACGGTGGTGGCTGGCTCCCGCGCGCCCGGACTCGTCGGGCCCGCGGGCTCGGGAATCCACGCGGGAGCGACTGGCCCGGATGCAGCGAGAGGCCCCGCCGGACGACGCTCCGGCGCAGGCACGCCTCGCCACGGAGTGGATGCGAGAGGGGCTGCGCTCGGCGGATCCCCGGCACCTGATGCACGCGCGCGTCGCGGCCCGGCGCGCGTTGCTCGTGGACCCCGAGCGCGTGGATGCGCTCAAGGTGGAGCTGCTGCTGCTCCACCATGACCACCAGTTCAAGGACCTCCGCGACGCCGCGCTGCGGTTGACGGAGCAGTACCCGCACGACGCCTTCTTCCAGGGACTGCTCGGAGACGCCGAACTGGAGCTGGGGCGCTACGACGAGGGCGAGGCGGCCTATGCGCGGATGATGGACCTGAAGCCCTCGCATGCCACGTACACCCGCGTGGGATATCTGCGTCTCTTGCGAGGGGACGTGGACGGGGCCATCTCCGTGCTCAAGCTCGCGGCGACGTCGGCGGACCCTCGCGATGGAGACACGGTGGCCCGGGCGCTGTGTGAGCTGGGTGATGCGTACCTCGCGAAGGGCGAACCGGACACGGCCTTCGAGTACTTCACCGTCGCGCTCACCCATGCACCGGAATTGGATCGGGCCCACGCGGGACGCGGCCATGTCCTGCGCGCCCGAGGCCAGGCCGACGCGGCCGTCGAGGCCTACCGGGCGGCGATGACGGCGCGGCCTCAGGCGGGGCACCGGGCCTTCCTGGCGGATGCGCTCTCGGCGGCGGGACGCGAGCGGGAGGCCCAGGCGGAATACGTCCTGGCGCTCCAGGACACGGCCCAGGATGGCCGCGAACAGGCGCGACTGCTGCTGGACCTGGGACGGGATGTGGCCCAGGCGGAGGAACTCGCCCGGCGTGAGCTGACGCGCAGGCGGGATGTCTTCACGCAAGCGGTGCTGGCCTATGCGCTCGTCAGCGCGGGCAAGGTGGAAGAGGCCCGGCCCCTGATGCAAGCCGCGCTGAGCCTGGGGACACGCCACGCGAGGTTGGAGTACGTCGCGGGGCTCGTCGCCTCGGCGAGTGGCGAGCGGGACGGTGCCCGGCTTCACCTGGACGCGGCGCTGCGGGGCTTCCCTCCGCTTCCACCGAGACAGGCGGAGCGCGCCCGGGAGCTGCTCGGGGCGATGGCACCTCCCTCGGGAACCGTCAGCGCCCAGGGCCAGCGCATGGAGTGAGCCGCGGCGACCGCGCGTCCAGGCCTCCGAGCCGGTGCGCTCCCTACGGCTGCGTGGGTGTGCTCCGCATGGACTCGTACTCCTCCAGGGCCCTGATCACCGCGCTCGCATGCGGATGGGACGACGGGGCCAGGTCGAGGAAGAGGCGGTAGTGCTTCGCGCCCTCCTCCTTGCGCCCGAGCTTGGCCGCCACCGAGCCCAGGAACAGGTGGCACTCGAGGTTCTCCGGCTCCATCGCGACGCACTCGCGCGCTCGCGTCCTCGCGGCGTCGTACTGCTTCGCCTTGAACAGGTTCTTCGCCTGCAGGAGCGCCACGTCCCCCCGGCTCGCGTCGGGCGGTTCGTCCGGCGCCACCACCGGGTCCGGCTGTCGAGGCGGTGGCTTGCCGGTCGTCACCTTGGAGGGAACCGTCGTCGGCCCCGTGCCCGCGGGGCGAGTCCCCGCATCGGTGGGCTCCAGGATGGTCTCCTCGGAGCCCTGCGCGGTCGCGGCCTCTTCGCGCTCCCTCTTGTCTCGCTCCTCCCGCTCCCGCGCCGTTTCGATGCGGATCTCCACCGCGCCCTGATTGTCGGACGGGTCGTCGTCGATGAACCCGCAGTAGAGCCCATGAATGCCGCTGATCTTCATGTCCTCGCCCCGAGTCAGCAGGAAGCGCTGCGCCCGGGCGGGAGGTGTGCCCGGACCATCCCGCTCCACGGACACCTGCTGCACGCACGCCACCGTCACCACCGGGCCCTGGGCCCTTCCTCGGGTGAAGGCTCCCCCCTCCACCTGCTCCAGCGTCAGCGTGTAGACCTCCATCGGGTTCAACCCATCGACGAAGAGACTCCGGCTCAAGTCCGTGGTCATCCACTCCAGGTGGATGGTGTGACGGCGCTCTTCATTCGTCCGGGTGTTCAGCACCGTGACGATGCGCTCGGGCAGATCGTCCTGCGGCGTGGGCGCGCCCACCGTGAAGAACATCACCGCCGAGGCGCCTCGGAACGGCTCTGGCCTGCGCGTCACCAGTCCCACCGCCGCGTCCGCCGCGACGTCCTTCCCCGACAGCAGGAAGAAGATGCTCGGCATGGGCTTGCCGCGATCCGCCGGAGACAGGAGGCCCGACTCGGAGATGCGGTACGTCACCTGTGGATCCAACGCCCCGAGCGCAGCGCGCCCGGAGGACACCCCGAAGACGTGCTTCCGAGCCTCCAGCCGGAACGACGCGAGCGGCAGATGCACTGAATCCATGCCCCCGGAGGGCTTGCTCGAAGCCGGCTCCTGCACGGGCTGGGCTGGGGCCCCGTTCGGCGCGCGGTGGTCGTCGGCGACCTTGATCTGCTGCGTGGGAAGCGGCGGCCTGACAGGCCCGGTGGCCTTCGGCTCGGGAGGCATCCAGTCCGCCTTGAGCTTGTCGAAGGACGACCAGAACAGGCCCGCGAGCATCAGCAGTCCCACCGTCACCACGACGTGGTGCGTGGAGATGCGGAAGCTGTTCTCGAAGAAGCCTCCCCGATCCGGAGAGTTGCCGTCCTCCTCCTCGTCCGCGTCCAGCGCCGCGCCTTCTCCTCCGTCCGGCAGGTCCCCCGGCTCGCTCTCCAGCGTCGTCGGCTCCGTGCGCAGCTCCGGGGTGGACAGCTCCGTGGGCTTGGGCAGCAGGCTCGTGGTGGCGCGCCAGACGGACAGCTCCTCCACGAACGACGGCGGCACCTTGGTGTCCTTGCCCAGCTCCGTCAGGTCGGGACGGAACAGCTCCCGCAGGAGATAGGCCGCGGACATCGCGGAGAAGCGCGGCGCCGCCTTGAAGAGGAATCCCGCCAGCGCATCGCCGAAGGCATGGGCGGACTCGAAGCGGTCCTCCTTCCGCACCGCGAGCGCCTTCTGGAGGATGGCTTCCAGCCGCACCGGCAGGTCCGGTTTGATGTCGCGAGGACGCGGCAAGGGCTGGCGCGTGTGCAGCTTGTGCATCACCACGTACTCCGGCCCCTCCAACGGGAGCCGGCCGCACACCATCTCGAACAGCACCACCGCCGTGGCCCAGACATCCGTGCGCGCGTCCACCTCTTCGCCTCGCGCCTGCTCCGGCGAGAAGAACAGGTACTTGCCCTTCACCACGCCCGGCGCGGTGTCGAAGCTGCGCAGCGAGCGCGCCTTGGCGATGCCGAAGTCGACGATCTTGACCTGGCCCTCGTAGCTGACGAGGACGTTGTCCGGAGAGATGTCGCGGTGGACGATGTGCAGGGGCTCGCCCTTGTCGTCCGTGCGCGTGTGCGCGTAGTGCAGGCCCCGGCACATCTCCAGCGCGATGTACGTGGCGATGGGCACCGGCAGGCTGGCGAAGTTGGAGCGCAGCGCCCGCTTCATGATGCGATTGAGCGGCTGGCCGTCCACGTACTCCATGGCCAGGAAGTAATCGCCGTCCATCTGCCCGAAGTCGAAGACCTGGGCGATGGCCCCATGGGACAGCGAGGCGGAGATGCGCGCCTCGCTGATGAACATGGCGACGAACGCCTCGTCGTTGGCGAACTCCGGCAACACCTTCTTGATGAGGACTGGCTTGGTGACGCCCGCGGCCCCCAGCAACTGGGCCCGCCACGTCTCCGCCATCCCCCCCCGGCCGATTCGGGATTGGAGCTCGTACCGGCCAAACCGTGCGTGCTGCTCATTCGCCATTGAGGCGTAGGGTATCGCGGGGGATTCCGATCAAAAAGGGGGCTCCGTGAATGCGGGACTCAATGTCAGCCAATCGGCCGATGAGCGGCGGCCCCGGGCGGTGTCTATTGCCGGCTCTTGAGGAACGTCGTCACCGTGGCGGCCTGGGGATGGCTGGGGTAGCGCTGGACGAAGGTGCGATACCGATCCAGGGCGCCATCCATCCGGCCCAGTCTCTGCTGCATGGCCCCGGAGAGGAGCAGACAGTCGGGCTGCTCCGGAACGTTGGAGAGACAGTCCTCGGCCAGGAGGAACGCGTCGTGGTGCTGTCCAGACCGGGCCAGTCGCTGCGCCTGGGTGGCCAGGCGCGTGGCCTCCTGCACGCGGAAGTTCCCCTGGCCGCCCTGACTCCTCGCGTGCCTGGGCTCCCAGGCGGTGATGCTCACCTCGGCCTCACCCTCGTTGTCGAAGGCGGCATCGTCGATGAAGCCGCAGCGCAGGCCCTGGATGCCCCGGACCTTCACGTCGCGCCCCTGAGTCAGGAGGAACTGCAAGGGATTCCCGGCGGTGGCGGCGCGCGAAACCGGGCCCTTTGTCGTGGACCGGGGATCCCACTCGAGGCAGGCCACCTGGCTCGTGGGCCCCTCGCCTGGGCCGCGCAGGAAGACGCCCTTCCCCACCGGATTGAATGACAAACCATAGGTCTGCCGCGGGTCCAGGCCCCGGATGAGCAATCCCGTGCGACCGGAGATGCGCATGGGCTCGGGATGGAAGGTGAAGCGACGATCCGTGTTCGACTTGAGTTCCCTGAGGTAGACGGTGTGAGACGCGAGGTCGTCCTTGGTCGGCTCTCCCAGGGTGAACAGCATGATGGACCGCGGGCCCCTGATGGAGACGGGACGAGGGGAGACGGTGCCCATGCGCGACTCGGGGGGCACGGAGTCACCGGAGCTCAGGAAGAAGACCGGAAGCTCCCTGCTCGGTGAAGGCTCCAGGATGGCGGACGACTGGGGCACCCCCTCCATGGGGTTCGTTCCCCAGAGGCGGTAGGTGGCCAGCGGATCCAGCGGCGAGAAGGCAACCAGGTCCGCGTGTACGCGCAGCACATGGAGCCGGGAGTCCAGTCGGAACGTGGTCATCGCGGGATATGCCGGAATGGGCTCGGCCTCGCTGGCGCCCTCGGGACCGGCCCCTGGAGCGGACCTCTCCCCCGCGACGGCCACCTCCGGGGCAGCGCCCTTCAGTGTCGAGTCCCCGGGGGGGGCCACGACACCCGGCTCCGGGTACCGCGCGAGCCGCGAAGCGCCGTCATCAGGAGGGGGCTGAAGCGCCGCATCCTCGGTCGAGGGCCCGTCGTGAAGGACGCCCACGAGCACGAGCAGCCCACCGCCCAGGATCAGCGCCAGTCGAGCCCACGCGGGGGATTTCCGGGGGCTCGCGACGGCGGGCATGCGCATGGTGGGGGCCAGGAGCGCATCTCGCTTCGGGAGGGACACCTTGGATGAGGCGGGCGCGGGGCCCGGAGTCCGTCGCCGCTCGGGAGGGGGAACAGGCGCAGCGGGCTCCACTCCCCGCCAGGCACTCAGCTCCTCGACGAAGGTGGGAGGCACGGTGAGTTCGCGGCCTTCCTGGAGCAGGTCCGGGTTGAACAGCTCACGGACGAGATACGCCAGGTTCATGGGCGAGAACCGGGGCGCGAAGGGATAGAGGAACGCGGCCAGCGCGTCGCCAAAGGCATTCGCCGACTCGTAGCGAAGCGAGGCATCCACGGACAGCGCCCGCATCACGAGTTCATTCAGCGCGGACGGCAGCTCCGCGCGCACCTCACGAGGTGAAGGAAACTCCCCGTGGGCCATCCGCGACATCACCGCCGCCTGCGTCCCGATGACGGGGAGCTGGCCACACAGCATCTCGTACAGCACCAGCCCCGTGGCCCAGACATCCGTGCGGGCGTCCACCGCGCGGCCCCTCGCCTGCTCCGGAGAGAAGTACAGGAACTTCCCTCGCACCACGCCCGGCTCGGTGTCGAAGTTGCGCAGCATGCGCGCCTTGGCGATGCCGAAGTCGACGATCTTGACCTGGCCCTCGTAGCTGATGAGCACGTTGTCCGGAGAGATGTCGCGGTGGACGATGTGCAGGGGCTCGCCCTTCTCGTCCGTCCGCGAGTGCGCGTAGTGCAGTCCCCGGCACATCTCCAGGGCGATGTAGACCGCCAGCGGAATGGGCATCTGCTTGAGCCCGGTCCTCGCCGCGCGCTTCAGGATGCGGTGGAGCGGCTGCCCATCCACCAACTCCATGGCCAGGAAGTACTGACCCTCCATCCGTCCGAAGTCGAAGACCTGGGCGATGTTGCCATGCGACAGCGTGGCGGAGATGCGCGCCTCGCTGATGAACATCTCGATGAAGTCCTCGTCGTGGGCGTGCTGCGGGAGGACCTTCTTGATGAGGACCGGTTTGGTGATTCCCGCGGCGCCGACCAGCCTGGCGCGCCACGTCTCCGCCATTCCACCCCGGCCCAGCTGGGTGAGGAGCTCGTAGCGACCAAGGTTCTCATGTGGATCAGGGGGCATGGGGGCAACCCGTGACGGGCGCTCGGCGCGTGTCGTCGTCGTGCCGTCATTTCGGCCCTGATCCGCCCCCGATTTCCATCAGGAGGTGCCCTGCGTTGTTCGGTTGTGAGTGTTCTGGAGGGCACTCACGAAAGGGCGGCCCCTCAGGGCGTGGCGTCCGTGTTGCGAGGCTTCCTGGGGGGAGGCCGCTTGGGCGGAGCCTCCGCGTCGATGCGCACGAGGAGCGAGCCCGAGTTGCCATCGGCGCCGTCGTCGACGAAGCCACACATCAGTCCCAGGACGCCCCGCACGCGGCGCTCCTCTCCTTGTCGGAGCAGGAACTGGAGGATCAGTGCGTCCGGGTCCCTGGGACTCGTCCGCGGGAAGGGATTCTCCTCGGGAGGCGGCAGCCACTGCGCGCAGGCCACCGTGGTGGCGGACCCCGCCTCGCGCCCATGAAGGAACGCGCCCTGGGCGGTCGCCTCCAGATTGAGCGTGTAGGTCGACATCGGGTCGAGCCCCTTGAGGACGAGCGCGCGCTTCAACAACAGTCCCTCCGCGTCCGGGTGGAAGACGAGTGACTGAGGATCAGCGCCGTCGGCCCCGGTCATGCGGAGGGAGCGCTCGGACATCGCCTCGGTGCTGCCGGGGCCGAGCCGGAAGATCGCCAGCTCGCGGACACCCTCGAAGGTCCTGGGGTCGCCGGAGAGCATTCCCAGTCGGGCCTGCTCGGGCAGGCGCGAGGCCTCGCCGGACAGGAGATAGAAGACCGTGGGAGTCCCGCTCGAGGAGGGGCTGAGGACGGCGGGCTCTCCCAGCTTGACGGCACTCAGGTCGGAGAGGACGTAGGTGTTCTGGGGATTGAGCGGCCCGAAGGACCTGTGGCTTCGCGGAACGATGATGACGTCGCGGTCGGCCTCGAGCAGGAACTCCTTCACCGGATACTGGATGACGATGGGAGGACGCAGCGCACCGGGCTCCGAGCGGCCCCGCACGTCCGAGCCGGGCGAGCCCGTGGACGACGTGGACGGGCTCCTCGCCAGGATGGCGCCCCAGCAGAGGCCCGCGAGGACCACTCCACCACCGGCGAGGGCCGCGATGCGCTTCCAGCGCCGGGGTTGGGGAATGCTCTCGAGTTGCAGCTCCGTGGCGCCATCGAGGTGGAGCTGGGTGGGCCGCTCCGACAAGGGAATCATGACCTCCGATTGTCTGCGCTTGCGCCCCGGGTCCTGGGGCGAGGCAGGCGCGGTGTCCCGGGCGGACGGAAGCTCCTCGGTTTGAACGGGAGGCGTCTTCGGGGGTGGGCGGGACTTCGCGGCATGGGCGCGCCAGGCCGCCAGGTCGTCGTGGAAGGTGCGAGGCACGGACAGCGAGCGGCCCGCTTCGGTGAGGTCCTCCTGGAACAGCACCCGGACCAGGTGCGCCAGGTCCATGGTCGAGAACGGCGGAGACACCGAGTACAGGAAGCCGGCCAGTGCATCCGCGAAGGCATTCGCTGACTCGTAGCGGCTCCCCAGGTCCACCGACAGCGCCTTCATGATCAGCTCATCGAGCGCGACGGGAAGGTCTGCTCGCACCTGTCGCGGCGAGGGGAACTCGCCATAGGCCATGCGCAGCATCACCGCGGCCTGCGTGCCGGTGATGGGGGGCTGTCCGCAGAGCAGCTCGTACAGCAACAGGCCCGTGGACCAGACGTCGGAGCGGGCGTCCACCTCGTGGCCCTTGGCCTGCTCGGGAGAGAAGTACAGGTACTTCCCTCTCACGATGCCCGGCTCGGTCTTGAAGGTCTGCGACATGCGCGCCTTGGCGATGCCGAAGTCGACGATCTTGACCTGACCCTCGTAGCTGATGAGGACGTTGTCCGGCGCGATGTCCCGGTGGACGATGTTCAGGGCCGTGCCCTTGTCGTCCGTGCGCGTGTGCGCGTAGTGCAGCCCCCGGCACAGCTCCAGGGCGATGTACGTGGCCAGGGGGACGGGCAACTGCGACAGGCCCAGCTTCGCCGCGCGCTTCTGCACGCGGTAGAGGGGTTGGCCATCCACCAACTCCATCGCGAGGAAGTACTGGCCGTCCACGCGGCCGAACTCGAAGACCTGGGCGATGTTGCCGTGGGACAGCGTGGAGGAGATGCGGGCCTCGCGGACGAACATCGAGATGAAGTCCTCGTTGTTCGCGAACTCGGGGAGGACCTTCTTGATGAGGACGGGCTTGGTGACGCCCGCCGCGCCCACCAGTCGCGCGCGCCACGTCTCGGCCATGCCTCCACGCCCCAGCAGGGCCAGGAGTTCGTACCGACCGAAGCGTGCGTTGCGGTCCTGGGCCATGGCTGGGCTGTCGAGGGTCCTACCGGAGGACAGGGGAGTTCAGCTCACCGGCTCTTCTTGGTCCCCGCGTAGACCTTGACGATGTTCTCGATCTCCTCGCGGTTCGGATGGTCGGGAGGAGCCAGATCCAGGAACCGGCGATAGCTCTTGGCCGCATCGACGTTCTTGTTCAACCGCGCCTTGGCGATACCCAACATCAGGTGACAGTCCGGCGTCGTGGCGAACGTCGCGACGCACTCCTCGGCCACCTCGACTGCCTCGCGGTATTTCTTCTTCGTGATGAAGTCCTTGGCCCGGATGACCCACACACCGGACATCGACAGCGTGCCATTCTCCGACGTCATTCCGCCCTTCTTGCCGAGGAGGTCGGAGATCTTGGGCCTCCTTGATTCGGCGTTCACGTCGGGGGACTTCCCTTGTTCGGTGACATTGGCGGGAAGAGTGGTCGTCGACGGGCTCTCGACGGGTGGCGCCGCGGGTGCATCGGCCTGGGCCTGTTCGGACTGCTGCTCGTGCTTCCGCTCGTACTCCAGCCTCAGCGTCCGCGCTGTCTTGGCGAAGGGATGGCCGGGGTGCTTCTCGACGAGGCGTTGATAGCGCCGCGCGGCGACGTCGAACTTCTCGAGATGGGCCAGGCTGGCCCCGGAGATCATGAGGCAATCCGGATGGTCCGGCACGACGGCCAGGCACTTCTCCGCCAGGGCGGAGGCCTTCTCATAATCGCCCTGCTCTATCTCCGCGCGCGCCTTCTGCACATCCGCCTTGGTGGCGCCCGGGGGATTCTCGTCCGGGGTGACGGGACGAAGCGGTATCCCCGGCCCGGGCCTCGACGCGGGCAGCGGGCGCGGTCCCGCGGCGGGGATGTTGGGGGCGATGAGGTACGTGTAGGTCACAAAAGCGGCGATCCCCAGCACCGCCACGCCCCCCAGCATCGCCCCCCAGCCCAGGAGCCCTCCACTGGCTTTCGGCGTCTCCGTCGCCTCGGGTTGCGCGGCCTTGGCGGCCTCCGCCGGCGCGACGGGGACCTGATTGCGCGTCGACCGCCTGGGCGCCGGCTTCTGGTCAGGATCCAGCGCCTTGTTGGAGCGCGAGGAGACCACCCTTCCCCGATCCCTCTGCGTCAGCGCATCGGGCGGCACCCCGTTCGCACGCCACACCGTCAGCTCATTGATGAACGAGGGCGGCACGGTCAGCTCGCGTCCCTCCTCCGCCATGTCCTCCCGGAACAGGGCCCGGACCAGGTACGCCAGGTTGATCGACGAGAACCGGGGCGCGTGGGCGTAGAGGAACGTCGCCAGCGCGTCGGCGAACGCATTCGCCGATTCGAAGCGCTCATCGAGTTTGACCGCCAGCGCCTGCATGACGATGTCATCCAGTTCGACGGGCAGGTCCGGGCGCACCTCTCGGGGTGAGGGGAACTCCCCGTGCGCCATGCGCATCATCACCACCGCTTGCGTTCCGGTGACGGGGAGCTGCCCGCAGAGCAGCTCATACAGCACCAGCCCCGTGGCCCAGACATCCGTGCGGGCGTCCACCTCGCGTCCCCTCGCCTGCTCGGGCGAGAAGAACAGGTACTTGCCCTTCACCACGCCGGGCTCGGTCTTGAAGTTGCGCGCCATCTGCGCCTTCGCGATACCGAAATCGACGATCTTGACCTGGCCCTCGTAGCTGATGAGGACGTTGTCCGGAGAGATGTCCCGGTGGACGATGTCCAGGGGCGAGCCCTTGTCGTCCGTGCGGGTGTGCGCGTAGTGCAGGCCCCGGCACATCTCCAGGGCGATGTAGACCGCGAGGGGGACGGGCAGTTGCTTGAGGCCGGTCTTCGCGGCGCGCTTCAGGATGTGGTGGAGCGGCCGCCCGTCCACCAGCTCCATGGCCAGGAAGTACTCACCGCCCACCCGCCCGAAGTCGAGGACCTGGGCGATGTTGCCGTGGGACAGCGTGGCGGAGATGCGCGCCTCGTTGATGAACATCGAGATGAAGGCCTCATCCTCCACGTACGCGGGGAGGACCTTCTTGATGAGGACGGACTTGGTGATGCCGGCGTCGCCCACCCACCGGGCGCGCCAGGTCTCCGCCATTCCCCCCCGACCGAGCCATGACACCAGCTCGTATCGGCCGAACTTGTCGCCGGGCTGCAAGGCCATATCGAGCTGGAACCTACCCCAGTTTCCTGGGAGCCCGAACTTCATGGGTCTCCCTGTGGACGGTTGTGCACCGTGGCCGGGCCGGGCATGACGCACTGGTCCAAAAGGCCTGCCGGTGCTCGGACGGTACCGCGAGGGCTCGGAAGCCTCGCTGGGCAGCACCCAGCCGGACGGCGAGAACCCGTCCCTCAATAACGTCCCCCGCGCTTGCTGTCCTCATAGTGCTTGAGGAGCGTGGCGACTTCGCCTCGGGCGGGATGGTCTGACGGAGCCAGCTCGAGAAACCGTCGATAGTGACGGGCCCCCTCATCGACCTTGTCCAACCGGGCCTTGGCGATCCCCATCAGCAGATGGCAGTCGGAAACCGAGGGGAACACCTTGAGACATTGCTCGGCCATCGCCGCGGCCTCCCGGTACTTCTGCTTCTTGATGAGTGCACGCGACTTGGTGACCCACTCATCGACAATCGCGACATCGTGTGCGTCCAATGGCGCGCTTTCGGAGGTCGTCCTCGGCGCGGAGGCCACCTGTTCCGCGTGCTTCCGCTCGTACTCTTCTATCAACGTTCGAGTCACCCCCGCGAGAGGATGACCGGGGTGGTTCGTGGCGAGGCTTTGATATCGCTGGACGGCCACGTCGAACTTCTTCATGCGCGCCATGCTGGCACCGGCGATGAACAGACAGTCCGGATGGTTCGTCACCAGAGTCAGGCACTTCTCCGCCATGGCGGAGGCCGACTGGTAATCGCCTCGCTCGAGCAATCTCCGGGCATGACGCACGTCATCCTTGGTCGCGCCCGGGGGATCTTCTTCCGGGCGGACAAGAAGAGGAGTCGGTGAATCGGGAGCGTCCGAAGCCCGCGGTCCGAGCTTCGACAAGGGCAGCGGGGGTGGCCCCCCTGCTCTCGGAGGCGCGATGACGTACGCATAGAAGGTGCCGACGACAATCACCAGCACCGCCGCGAACGCAGCCATCGCGCCCCAGCCCATCATCCCGCCACGTGTTGACGTGTTCGTCGCGGGCCGGTGGGACTCCAGGGCCTCCACCGTGGGATGGGCGTCGCCCACCGCCCCCGTCGCCAGCAACAGCTTGCGCGTGGGCCGCTGTGCACCCGGCTTCAAATCCAGCTCCATCTCCGTCTCGGCCCGGGAAGAGGCCTCCTTCGCCAGCTCCTTCTTCGCAGGTACCTCCGGCGGCGCCCCGCTCGCACGCCACACCGTCAGCTCGTCGATGAACGAGGTGGGGACCGACAGCTCCCTCCCCTCCACCGCCATGTCTCCCCGGAACAGCACCCGGACCAGGTATGCCAGGTTCATCGTCGAGAACCGGGGCGCATGCGAATAGAGGAACTGCGCCAGCGCATCCGCGAATGCATTCGCCGACTCGAAGCGCGCCTCGATGTTCACCGACAGCGCCTTCATGACGAGCTCATCCAACTCGACGGGAAGGTCTGGGCGCACCTCTCGGGGTGAGGGGAACTCCCCGTGCGCCATGCGCATCATCACCGCCGCCTGAGTCCCGGTGACGGGGCGCTGCCCGCACAGCAGCTCGTACAACACCAGGCCCGTGGCCCAGACATCCGTGCGAGCATCCACCTCTTTTCCCCGCGCCTGCTCGGGCGAGAAGAAGTGGTACTTGCCCTTCACCACTCCGGGCTCGGTCTTGAAGTTGCGCGCCATCTCCGCCTTGGCGATGCCAAAGTCGACGATCTTGACCTGTCCCTCGTAGCTGATGAGGACGTTGTCCGGAGAGATGTCGCGGTGGACGATGCCCAGGGGCTTGCCCTTGTCATCCGTGCGCGTGTGCGCGTAGTGCAGGCCCCGGCACATCTCCAGGGCGATGTAGACGGCCAGGGGAATGGGCATCCGCTGCAGGCCCGTCTTCACCGCGCGCTTCAGGACGTGGTGGAGCGGCTGTCCATCCACCAGCTCCATCGCCAGATAGTACTGACCTTCCACCCGCCCGAAGTCGAACACCTGGGCGATGTTGCCGTGGGACAGCGTGGCCGAGATGCGCGCCTCGTTGATGAACATCGAGATGAAGGCATCATCCTCGACGAACTCGGGGAGGACCTTCTTGATGAGAACGGACTTGGTGACGCCAGCGTCGCCCATCCATCGGGCACGCCACGTCTCCGCCATTCCCCCCCGACCAAGCCAGGACACCAGCTCGTATCGGCCGAACTTGTCGCCGGGCTGCAAGGCCATATCAATCCGCAACCTACCCCACATTCCAGGGAGCCCGAACTTCCTGGGTCTCCCTGTGTGCTATGTTGCGCGCCGTGGCGAGTCTGGGAGACGAGGACGGGGATGACGCGCTGGTTCGAACCGATGCCCTGCCGGCGCTCCGGAGCCCCCGCTTCAGGGTGAAGCTGGCGGTGCTGTCCGGGCCGGACGCCGGCAAGGTGTACCCGCTGGCCCCCGGGCGTTACCGCGTGGGTTCGGAAGCCACCGCGGACATCGTCCTGCCGGATCGCGCCGTGTCCCGGCAACACCTGCTCCTGGAGGTCCGGGAGGATGGTGTGCGCGCGGTGGACCCTGGATCACGCAATGGCTCCTTCTGCGAGGGAATGCGCTTCTCCGAATTGGAGGTTCGTCCAGGGGCCACCCTGACCCTGGGTACCACGGAGCTCAAGCTGGTTCCGGAGGGTGAGAAATCGAAGGCGCTTCCCCTCTCCTCTCGCAGCAGCTTCGGAGGACTGGTCGGCAACAGCCGGCGCATGCGAGAGGTCTTCACGCTGCTGGAGCGACTGGCCCAGGGCGAGTCCGACGTGCTCATTCAAGGCGACACGGGCACCGGCAAGGAGCTGTGCGCGGAGGCCATCCACACACACGGCCCTCGCAACAAGGGGCCGTTCATCATCGCGGACCTGGCGGGCATTCCGCCGCAGTTGCTCGAAAGCGAACTGTTTGGCCATGTGAAGGGCGCCTTCACCGGGGCCCAGGCTGATCGCGCAGGGGCCTTCGAGCGGGCTCACGGGGGCACCCTCTTCCTGGATGAAGTCGGAGAGCTTCCGTTGGAGGTGCAGCCGCGACTGCTCCGCGTGCTGGAGCGCCGACAGGTGAAGCGCGTGGGCGCCAATGACTACCGCACCTTCAACGTGCGAGTCGTGGCCGCCACGCACCAGGACCTGGAGGGCGCGGTGAAGCAGGGCCGCTTTCGCGGCGACCTCTTCCACCGGCTCGCGGTGCTGCGCGTCGTCCTGCCGGCACTGCGTGAGCGTCCCGAGGACATCCCGCTGCTCATCGACACCGTGCTGTCGCGATTGGGCAAGCCGCCCAGCGCGCTGTCGGACGTCACCCGCGCGCTGCTGACGCAGTACCCGTGGCCCGGAAACGTGCGCGAATTGCGCAACGTGGTGGACCGCGTGGTGAGCCTGGGTGAAGAAGCCCTGCCGGACATGGACCTCCCGGACGTGCCCGCGCCGGTGCCTCCGCGGCAGGAGGACCCGGAGTCGACGCAGTCGTTGACGCTCGACCTGCCGTTCAAGGAGGCCAAGGAGCAGCTCATCGAGGGCTTCGAGCGCGACTACCTGCGCAACCTCGTCGAACGCTGCGAAGGCAACGTGTCGCGCGCCGCGCGCGAGGCGGGGATTGATCGCGTCTACCTGCGCAAACTGCTGCGCAAGCACGGGCTGGACTCGGGCAGCCCCTGAGCCGACGGGAAGCTCTCGCCTGTCGTGAGCGGTGCGCGGCCCCGGCAGGCCCACGCGCGCCTTCCTCCACCCACCCGACCGCACAGGCAAACCCGCTCGCGGGTAGAAGAAATCCACGAGGAGCCGTGGCCGACCCCGACGTGCTGGGGTCTACCGGCTGAAGCCCTGCCGTATCTCCGAGGGTTTTCGAATCAGGTGGGGTTGGCGCGGGGCCAGCTCCCCAGGCGAGGCGTCGGGACCTGTTCCCGGCGCCTCGTTTTTTATCGGCGCCGGGAGCGCCGGGGCCTTCAGTAGACGACGAGCGCCTGCGGCGAGTGGTAGCTGACGATGGTCAGCACCGGGATGCGCGGCGCCTCGGCGTCATCGTCCGTGCCGCCCGACGTGAGCCGCACCCCGTCGAAACGCGCCAGGAACACGTAGTCGCGGCGCGCCTCCAGGAATGGATCCGCGCCCTGCAGCCTGCCCAGGGCTTCGCGGCCCGTCTCGTCGGAGATGTTGTCGTAGTGCTTGCGCGTCGTGGTGACGCTGCTGCGCTCCCGCGTGCTCACGCTGCCACCCAACTGCCCCGGCCCGGTGAGCTGCGTCTGCCCGCCCAGGTCCCCGGAAGAGATGCTGGAGATATCGTACGTCTCACCGAGGCCCACCGGCGCGTTCGTCTCCACCGAGGCCAGCGTGTGCTCCACCAGCCAGACGGTGGGCTTCTCCCCTTCCGAACGCTGATCCGCCACGCGCGCGCGCAGCATGACGTAGCGGCCCTTGTACGTGTCGGGACGCTCCACCGCGGACGCGAGCGAGAAGATGGGAATCTTGCGCTCCTGGAGATACTGAAGCTCGCCGGACACGCTGCCTCCGCGCTGGGCGACGACGCGCGCGATGAGCGAGGCCGCGTCGGGACGCACGCTGAGGTCCTGAGCCCAGGCGCCTCCCAGCAGCGCGCGAATCTGGGTGAAGGGCGTCAGCTCGATGCAGGCCTTGAGCGCCGCCCAGCCCTCGTCGCGCGACTCCGCCTGGAGCCGGCGCGCGGCGGCCTCACACAGCGCCGGATTGGGATAGCGCGCGGCGAAGGCCTTGGGGTCGGCCGACGCGCGGAGCGGCGGGGCCTCCGGCGCGCTCGTCACGAGGGGGGCCTCCTCGCGAGGCGAGGCCTCCGTCCACGTGACGTGGGAGTGCGACGCGCCGCAACCGGCGGCGAGCGAGCCCAACAGGGCCCAGGTCGAAAGAGTCCAAGAATGGTGGCGCATGGAGCTGACTCCTAGAGCGAGGCGGAACCGGAACGCGAGGAGCGCTGCCGCTCATGGGCGGTGGGCGCGGAGGAGGCTCCCGACTGCGCGGGCAGCGCGACGGAGCATGCGTCCTCGCAGCGCTCGCTCAGGCACGCGAGCGTCGCGGGAGAGGTCTGTTGCTGGGACACGTCCGCGTAGCACCGGTCCGCCGCTCCGGGGCAGCCCTTGCGCGCGGCGCACTCACAGCACGGCGCGGCCACGGTGGCCATGAGCTGCACTTCCTGGAGGACACTGGACAGGCCCCGGTAGCAGGTCCTGGCACCCGGCGCGAAGCGGCCCTTCGCGTCCACGATGGGCGAGTTGCCTCCGAGTCCGCACTGGTCGGCCGCGGTGAGATAGCGGCGCTCACACAGCGAGATGAGCGTCGCGTCGGTGCGACCGTCGCGGGCGTTGCCCACGGACTCCGTGCACAGCGCGCGGGAGATGTCCTTGAGCAGCTTGCGGTTCGCCGTGTCCTGTTCGGTGGTGGCCGCGCTAGCCGTGGCGTCGGATTCGAAGACACACTCCTTGCCTTCGCGAAGCGTGTCGATGGTGCACGCCCACGCCGTTGGAGAGTCATTGGAAACGGGCGGCGCCGCGAGCGCGTCCGGCGACAGCACCGGAGGAGTGGCTTCGGGAGTGGAGCCCAACAGGAAGAGGGAGACGAGGATCGCCTTCATGGACATGGGAGGTTAGGCCGTTGGTGAGCGACACACAAACGGTGCTTCCATGCACTGTTCTCGGATGGCGCATATCGCCATCCAGTTGTCCGCTCCCGGGCACCCTCCCCCACCTGGGTCGAACATGCCCACGTCCTCAAGCCTGGGCCCGAGAGTGCGATTCCAGCACCATCTCGCGGGATGTTCCCCATTGAGCGCGTGGTGCGTACTGTTCCCACAGCGGCCCCAGGAAGAACCGGCCGAAGCGGTCCATTGCCAACGTCCCCGCGCCCTCGCGTCGAGCGGGCTGCATGCTGGAGATGAGCGAGAGGAGCTGGCCCACTCCCAGCGTCAGCACACCAGCGCCCACCACCGGCCCCTGGGCATTCATGCCCTCATGGAGCTGGCACAAAAGCCGCGTCGAGCCCTTCCACGCATCCTCTTCTTTCCGGTCGACGACGACCTTCGTCCCCGCCAGGAAGTAGTCGCGCCCTTGATGCGGAAACCGCAGTCCATAGGTCATCACCCGCGTGCCGGGTGTCTCCGGGGGCCGGAAGATGTTGAAGCTTCCACGCCGCACCGGCAGGTCCTCGCCGAACGGCGCGAAGCTCAGCCGCGCCACCAGCCTCGCCGAACACTTCACGTCACTGACGAAGGCGTCCAGGTCGCTGACGCTGATGGTGCAGTGGACCGTCATCGTCTGGGCATCCGGATGCAGCGCGCCCTCCGTCGGGTCCGTGACGCCGAGCGTGAACCGTCCCGTGAGCGACTCGACAAAGGTCAGGTCGGGTGAGGGCTCCGTGGTCCGGGTCATCTCCGGAGTGAGCGGCAGGCCTCGAGTGCCACACACGTCGAGATAGCGCCACGTGTCCGAGTACCCCATGTCGATGAGGGCCGCGGCGGTGGCACGACCCGCGTGGAGGTCCGGGTCGAGCGCGAGCGGACGCTCGGGCTTGATGAGGTGCACGGCGATGGAGCGCCGGTGGCCCAGCACGACTTCGCCCGCTTCGATTCGCGCGTTGATGTCCTCGATGACACGAAGCTGTGCGAACAGCGCGCCGTTGGCGCTCATCTCCACGAGATAGGCGTACTGCTCGAAGAGGCCATCGTCACGGACGGGCGTGTTGCCCACGCACCACAACACCCACAGCTCGTTCGCTCCCCGGCGCACGGCCTCGAGCAGGTGCGTGTCCTGCGTCCACAGCGCATCGGTGTAGAGCCTGCCCTCCCGCTCCACCGGAGGCATGAGGATGGGCGGAGAGATGGCCGCCAGCAACATCTCCTTGTCCAGCTCCCGATGGGGGATGGCCATGTCTGTCTTCCGCGCGAAGTCACAGACGTGGAACGTGCCCTCCACGAGCGAGCTGGCGCGGATGGCCGCCAGGTCGATTCCCAGGTGGGGGAAGACGCGCTGGAGGACCTTCTCCGGATCTCCCAACGGCTCGACATGAAGCACGTCCAGTGACTTCCTCGGGGCCGCGTGGGTCAGGAAGTCCTCCACGGACAAGGTCCGCCACCGCGCACACGCCTCGCCGGGTGACACGCCGGACAACAACATCGCCAGGTTGAGGGAGCCCGCGGACGTCGCATCCGCGAAATGGAAGCCGAGGTCCGCATCCTCCAGCGCGCGAATCGCTCCCGCCTGCCAGGCCACGCGCAGTCCACCGCCCACGAGGATGAGTGCGCGCTTCCGGGGACCGAGCGTGTCCACCGGGCCACCTCTCCGCTCCTCCGTCGCTTCGGCCACTTCCAAATGGGACGCGCGTTCCAGCTCCGTGTCGGGGGCTCGGGCGGTGACGGCTTCGGGGGGCGGCGGTTCGAGAGCGCGCTCCTCGGGCCGCAAGCCGTCCTCACGCCGCCACTTCCAGGGGGCCTTCCTGCTCGACATCTCCCAGGCCCCCCGCTCCGTGAGCAGGAGGTAGCCGAACACCAGCACCCCACCGACCAGACACACGAGCGCGAGGACGAGCAGCGGGGACAAGCGCTGTCCCACCAGCACGGTCAGATACAGCTCCGCCGCGACCGCGATGAGAATCGCGGAGAGGATGGCGAGCGCCCGGCGCCCGGATGGATTGGACGGTTCGACTGGCATGACGCGGGCCCCCTCGTCTCGACTCGACCAGGTGCCTCACGCTCGTGACGGATTGAACGCGAGACCCGCCCCCTCCGGCGGCACGGCGTCAGCCAGGGGAACCTGTCGAAAACGTGGGCCAGCGCCCGGGGACGCGCAACCCACGCGCGGGTCGCGAATGCCAGCGATGGGCCTTCTGACCGGGCCCCGATTCACCCGCGAAGCGCCACCTCGGCCACTCGGGTCATGAAACACTGCGCGATGGAGTAGCAACCCAGGCACCCGAGGAGACCCGATGTCGCGACAGCCAGGCACGAACTGGACGGCCTATGACGACGGCACCTCCCTGGGGTGGATGGGCTCGCAGGGCGGCACCATCGCCCGGGATGAAGAGCAGGAGGGCCAACTGCGCCTCACGTATGAGGTGGATGACTCGCGCTCCTTCCACGCCCTCACCTGCTCCGTGACGGGCTGGCTCCTCCACCACCGCTTCTTCGACAACGCCGAGCAGGCTCTTGCCGAATTCGAGGCCATGAAGCCGGCGCTCGAGGACCTGCGCGCCCAGCTCCGCGAAGGCGGTCCAGGCTCTCCGGAGGAAGCACGTCGAGGGGGACCGGTGCTCGCCGCGTTCCTCGCGCGCTTCTCCTGACGCCGTTCCTCCGCGACATTTCCAGCCGGCCTCCGTTGAGGAGGACGACGGCTCCGGAGCGCCCCATGTCACCCAAGAAGAAGTGGTCGAAGCTGGACGCGGCGTTGCTGTCCGCCGTCGAGAAGTCGAACGCCAAGGCGGTGGCCAGGCACCTGTCGGACGGGGCCAGCCCCGACACGCGCGATGCCAAGGGCTACTCCGTGCTCCACACGGCGTGCTCCGAGAATGACGTCGACATCGTCCGCCTGCTGCTTGACGCGGGAGCGGACGTGAAGGGGCTGGATGCCGAGTCCGCCATTCCCCTCAGCTTCGCCACGGCCCACCCGGGCGCCGAAGCCATCGAGTTGGTGAAGCTGCTCATCGACAAGGGCGCCGACGTCAACCACGCGTGGAAGGACGAGGCCGGCTCCACCGTGCTCACCGACCTGCTGAACCAGGAGAACAACGAAGAGCCCTCGGCGAAGGTCCTCGAGTTGCTGCTGCGCGCGGGAGCGAATCCGAACATCCCCAACGGACGGGGCGAGACACCGCTGATGCTGTCCATCGACTTCAAGGCGCAGCCGAAGTTGTTCGAGCTGCTGCTGGAGCATGGCGCGCGGGTGGACGCGGTCGACTTCAATGGCTCGTCCGCGTTGATGCAGGCGGTGCGTTACGGAAACGTCAGGGCGTTCGAGCGGCTCATCGCCAAGGGCGCGGACGTCCACCTCACCACCACGGATTCGGATGGAAACACGGCGCTGACCATGGCGCTCGACCTGGACGAAGTCTTCGGAGAGCCCTCCGCGAAGGTGTTGGGCGCGCTGCTCCGCGCGGGAGCGAATCCGAACAAGCCCAATGCGCGCGGCTGGTATCCCCTTCACCTCGCGGCCCATCTCGAGGACCCGAAGTCCGTCACGCTGCTCCTTGCCGCGGGGGCGGACCCGAAGGCCACGAGTCAGCGGGGCTACTACCCCATCGACACCGCGAGCTTTCGCGGGAACACCCGGGTGATGAAGCGCCTGCTGGCCGGAGGAAGCCCCACGCTGGCGCAGGCCACGGAGAATCGCGCCGAAAGCGTCTGGAAGCGCATTGGCGCGTGGGCCGCCCGACGCAACAAGACCTATGCGCAGGGCCTCGAGAACACCCGCCCCGCGACCGAGGCGCGCGTCGCGGCCCTGGAGAAGGCGCTCGGGGCGGAGCTGCCGTCGGACTTCCGCGCGTTCCTCCTCCGATTCGGCGGGGGGACTCCACCGGGAAAGCCCAGCGTGTCCATCGCCGAGTACGCGGTGCTACCCGTGGAGCGGATCCTGAGCCGCTGGGAGGGGCTCCGGGACCTGGTGCAGAAAGGCACCTTCAAGAAGGCCACGCCCCATGAGCTGTCCAAGTCACAGAAGAAGGTGAAGTGGACCTGGTGGCATCCGGGCTGGGTCCCGTTCGTGGAGGATGGCGGGGGCAATCTCAAATGCGTGGACCTGGAGCCGGGCCCCGAGGGAACCCGTGGCCAGGTGATTGGCTGGGAGATTCGCGGCGGACCGCTGCGTCCCTACGCGCCCTCCATGGAGGAGTTCCTGGAGCACTATCTGGAAGACCTTGAGACCGGACGCATCGAGCTTCAAGAGGACTGAGCCGTCTCCGGTGGGTTCTCGGCGGCCAGCGTCTCGCCCGAGAAGCACACCTCGAGCCCGCCGTACTCGGACGGGCTCAACGTCAGCGCCCAGCCGTGCACCTGCGCGACGTGGTGGGCGATGTGGAGGCCCAGTCCCTGTCCTTCCGGAGCGCGAGTCCGAGCGATGTTGCCTCGGACACCCCGCTCCAGGATGCGCGCCCGCTCCTCGTCGGGGATGCCGGGCCCATCGTCGATGATCCGGAGCGCGAAGCGGCCCGCGCGAGTGCTCTCCAGGACGACGGCGACATGTCCGTCCTCGCGGCCGTAGCGCACGCCATTGCCCACGACGTTGCTCACGGCCTGCTCGATGAGCGTCACGTCACCGAGGACGCGCACGGGCGTCGCGGGCACACCGCTCTCCAAGGAGATGCGCTGCTGTCGGGCGATGGGCTGGTGTCTGCCGAGGACCCGGGCAATCACGTCATTGAGGTCCACGGGCGCGCGCTGGACGTGTGGCGCTCCGGCCTCCAGGCGAGTCGCCGCGGTGAGGTTGTGGACCAGTGAGGCCATGTAATGCGCCTCGCTCATGGCGGAGGCCACCTCGGCCGCGTTCACGGGCTCGCCTCGGGAGACGCGCTGCTGCATCGCGGACAGGTTGCCCTGGAGCACGGTGAGCGGCGTCATCACGTCGTGCGTCGTGTTGGCGAGGAAGTCCCGCAGCCCCTGCTCACGGGCCTCCTGCTGCGCCATCCGCGATTGAATCTCCGCGCGTGCCTCCTGGAAGGCACGGGCCAGGTCGGCGACCTCATCGTCGCCGCGCACGGACACGGGCTGCTCGTAGCCACTGCGCGCGGAGGCACGCACGTCCTCGGTGAGCATCCGGATGCGTCGCACCACGGGGCCCAGGGCCAGCACCACCGCCGCGACGACGATGGACACGAGCAGGCTCCAGTCCTTGAGCGGTGGAAGGAAGGACGACGAGGGGCCGGGGGGCTCCATGCGATGGGCGAGGACATAGGCACAGGGCCCGTCGTTCCAGGGCATGCGCACGAGCAACTCGAGGACCCGACGCCCGTCCTGCTCCGAGCGCCGCGCGACCGTCACCCCTTCGAGTGCGTCCTCCCGCATGTCCTTCGTCAGCGCGGGTGCACGGGGGTTCCGGGAAGCGAGCTGTGCGTCATAGGGAAAGAAGGCCACCCGAGGCGGCGCGCGCCCATCCGGCCCCAACGGAGGTGGGCCGCCGAAGTCCTCGGTGCCGCCCGCGCGAGGCGGGGGTGGACCGTTGAAGGTGTCGGGGCCACCGCCTCGCCCGGGCGGTGGTAGACCGTCGAACGTATCGGGTCCGCCAGGGCGTGGCGGACGTCCCTCGCCCAGGTCCGACGCTCTCGGCGGAGGTTCCCCGCGAGGTGGCCGCGCATCGCCATCCCCCGACCTCCTCGGAGGCGGCGGAGGTCGCCCATCATCGGGCCCGGGTGGACGACCGGGAGGCGCGGGGCGCTCGGAGGGCCTCGGCCGCCACGTCTCGGGCGCGGCCTCGCAGCGGGTGCGCTCCACCTGCATCTGCGCGAGCGTTGAGGCCTCCAGCACCTCTTCCTGCGAGCTGTCGCGCAACGACTGCTGGAAGTACGCCATCGCCACCACGACGGGCAGCACCGCCGCCATCGCCGTGAGCGCCAGCCGCAAGCGGAGCTTCACGAACCATCCCCCGCCACCAACCGGTAGCCCACGCCCCACACCGTCTCCACGCACTGCGCCGGCGCCAGCTTCCGCCGCAGCCGCGACACGTGCACGTCCAGCGTCCGCTCCGTCCCCTCACGCTCCGGATCCAACACGTGCTCCACCAGCCACTGCCGCGTCACCGCCTCACGAGGCCTGCGCGCCAGCGCCGCGAGCACCTCGAACTCCACCCGCGTCAGCTCCACCACCCGCCCCTCCACGCGCACCTCTCTCGCCTGGAGATCGACGCGCAGCGGCCCCAGCTCCAGCGCCGCATCCGCCTTCTGGAGCACCGGCCTCCGCAGCCGCGCGCGCACCCGCTCGATGAGCTCTTCAGGCCAGAAGGGTTTCGTCAGGTAGTCATCCGCGCCGAGCTTCAACGCACGCACCTTGTCCAGCGTGTCGTTGCGCGCGCTCAGGATGAGCACCGGCACCTCCGAGAAGCTCCGGAGCGCCTTGAGCATGTCCAGCCCGTATGTCCCTGGCAGCATCAGGTCCAACACCACCAGGCCCACGTCGGGAAGCTCCCCGGGCAGCAGGGTGCGCCCCTCCGTCCACCACAGCGCCTCGAAGCCCGCGCCCCTCAACTGCTCGACGAGCTGCGCGCCGAGCCGAGCGTCGTCCTCCACCAGCAGGATTCGCTCCCCCATGTCCCGCTCGCCTCCTCCCACCCGGACACCGAGGTGCCGTCATGAATGGATGAATGAAAGCCGACGGTATCCCGAAAGTCTTAAGACTCCCTTAACAGGAGCGGCTCATTCCGGGCCGGCCTGCCTGTCGCGGAGCAAGGCGGCGAGCTTCTCCAACGCGAGCCTCGCCCGGGTCTTCACCGTTCCGAGCGGGTCTCCCGTGCGCGCGGCGATCTCCCGCTGCGACAGGCCCTCGAAGTAGGCCAGCTCGACGACTTCGCGCTGCTCGGGGGGCAACGTCATCATCGCCCGGCGCACCCGCACGCGGTCCTGTCCATGCGACGTCGCTTCGTCCGGAGCGGGAGGCGTCGCGCTCTCCGGCGGCGGGTGGTGGGCCGCGCCCTCGGCGACGCGCGCGGCGGTGCCCATGGAGCGCAGCCGGTCGATGGCGCGCGTCCGGGCGATGGTCGACACCCAGGTCTCCAGCCCGCCGCGGTCCGGGTCGAAGTCGCGAGCGCGCCGCCAGACCTCGAGGAACGCCTCCTGGAGCACCTCCTCCGCGTCCGCTCGCGAGGGCAGCAGCCGCAGCATCACCGCGAAGGCCCTGGCCGCGCACCGCGCATAGACCTGGCGCATGGCCACGCCGCTGCCCAGGGCGACCTGCTGGAGCAGGGCCCTGTCGGCGGCGGGGTCGCTCGCCCGCTGAGCAGAGGGTGGAGGAAGCGCCATGTCCTTCCCGGATACCGCAATCCGAGGTGCGGATCCCAGCTTCATGTATGGGCAGCCGGGCAGTCAGCCCCTTTGAGGCCAATGGGTGGGCGTCCCCGAACGCCATCCCTAACGTTCACGAGCCAACGCGGCCGACGCGCAAGTCGTCCTTCATCAACGCACCCCGCGACACGCCGCCCAGCTTCACCCCACCTCAGACCTATAAGGGCCGCGAGCCGATATGAAAGACCGAATCGGGAGCGTGTTCATCGAGGGAATCAAGCCCCAGCTCGACGGCGGGCGCCACGCCGTCAAGCGCGTCGCCGGAGAGAGCCTCACCGTCCGCGCCGACATCTTCAAGGAGGGCCATGACGTCCTGGTCGCCGTCGTCCGCTGGCGTCAGGCTTCCCCACAGGAGCAGCAGACCGACTGGCGCGAAGTCCCCATGCGCCCGCTCGGCAACGACGTCTGGGAGGCGGAGTTCCCCCTCGCCCGGAATGGCCGCTACCAGTACACGATTGAAGCCTGGCCGGATCTCTTCCGGACGTGGACATCGGAGCTGAAGCGCAAGGTCGACGCGGGCCGGGATGTGCGCAGCGAGCTGCTGGAGGGCGCGGCGCTGCTGGAAGGCGCGGCGGCCCGTGCTCGAACGGTGGACGCGGACGACGCGCGAGTGCTCACCGAGGCCGCGGTGCGGATGCGTCAGCCTCCGACGCCGGACCTGTTGGCCGTGGCGCTGGCGCCGGAGCTGGCGACGGTGGCCTCCACGTATCCGGACCGCGCGCTGGCGCGGCGGCACGAGCCGGCGCTGGAGGTCTTCGCGGACCGGCCCAAGGCGCGCTTCGGCGCATGGTACGAGTTCTTCCCCCGCTCCGCGAAGCGCGATGGCCGCACGCATGGGACGTTCCAGGACTCGGAGGCGTGGCTGCCCTACGTCCAGGGCCTGGGCTTCGACGTCATCTACCTGCCTCCCATCCACCCCATTGGCCGCACCGCGCGCAAGGGGAAGAACAACAGCCTCAAGGCGGGCCCGGAGGACGTGGGCAGCCCGTGGGCCATCGGCGCCGCGGAGGGTGGACACAAGGCGGTGCACCCGAGCCTGGGCACGCTGGCGGACTTCCGTCACTTCGTGCAGGCCGCGCAGTCGTACGGCATCGAGGTGGCGTTGGACCTCGCGTACCAGTGCTCTCCGGACCACCCTTATGTGAAGGAGCATCCGGAGTGGTTCCAGCGCCGTCCGGATGGAACCATCAAGACGGCGGAGAACCCGCCCAAGCGCTACGAGGACATCGTCAACTTCGACTGGATGGGCCCCGCGCGAGAGGCGCTGTGGACGGAGCTGGAGTCCGTCGTGTTGCACTGGGTGCAGCAGGGCGTGCGGACCTTCCGCGTGGACAATCCCCACACCAAGCCCATCCAGTTCTGGGAGTGGCTCATCCGCCGCGTGCAGGACCGCCACCCCGACGTGCTCTTCCTCTCCGAGGCCTTCACCCGCCCCAAGGTGATGAAGGCGCTGGCGAAGGTGGGCTTCACCCAGTCGTACACGTACTTCACGTGGCGCAACTTCAAGGGCGAGCTCCAGGAGTACCTGGAGGAGATCACCACTCCGCCGGTGTCCGACTACTTCCGCGGCAACCTCTGGCCCAACACGCCGGACATTCTTCCGGAGCTCTTGCAGAACGCGGGGCCCGGTGCGTTCCGGCTGCGCGCGGCGCTTGCCGCGACGCTCTCCTCGGTCTACGGGATGTATTGCGGCTTCGAGCTGTGCGAGGGCCGCCCGTTGCCCGGCAAGGAGGAGTACCTGGACTCGGAGAAGTACCAGCTCGTCGCGTGGGACCCGGACCGACCGGGGAACATCCGGGACTGGATTGCTCGCCTCAACAACGCGCGCCTCACCCAGCCCGCGTTCCACACCTACGACACGCTGCGTTTCTTCGAGTCGGACAACGAGCGGGTCCTCTTCTACGGCAAGCGCACTCCGGACGGCACCAGCACGGTGCTGGTGGCGGTGAGTCTGGATCCATACTCGCCGCAGGAGGCGCTGTTGCGACTTCCGCTGGAATGGCTTGGCGCGAACGCCGATGAGACCTATCAGGTGCACGAGCTGATGAAGGACGAGCGCTCGTTGTGGCAGGGCTCCGACGTCCAGGTGCGCCTGACTCCCGAGCAGCCCGCGGCCGTGTGGGCCGTCTACCGCTTCCGCCGTACCGAGCACGCGTTCGACTACTACGAGTGACAACCCGAGAGGCGTATGGACCTGGATCCCCTCTGGTACAAGAAGGCCCTCATCTACGAGCTGCACCTCCGAGCGTTCCACGACTCCAACGGCGACGGGCATGGCGACATCCCGGGCCTGATTGAAAAGCTCCCATACCTCCAGGACCTGGGCGTCGACTGCCTGTGGATCCTCCCCCACTACCCTTCTCCGCTGCGCGATGACGGCTACGACATCGCGGACTACTACGGCGTCCACCCGGACTACGGCACGCTGGCCGACTTCCAGCGGATGGTGGAGGAGGCCCACAAGCGCGGCATCCGCATCATCACCGAGCTGGTGGTCAACCACACCAGCGACCAGCACCCCTGGTTCCAGGAGGCGCGGAGCGATCCGAAGAGCCCCAAGCGCGACTGGTACGTCTGGAGCGACACGGACGAGAAGTACAAGGGCGCGCGCATCATCTTCACGGACACCGAGCGCTCCAACTGGACGTGGGATCCGGTGGCCAAGCAGTACTTCTGGCACCGCTTCTTCAGCCACCAGCCGGACCTGAACTACGACAACCCTCAGGTGCAGGAGGCGATGCTGGACGCCATGCGCTTCTGGCTGAACATGGGCGTGGACGGCTTCCGCTGCGACGCGGTGCCGTACCTGTTCGAGCGCGAGGGCACCAACTGCGAGAACCTTCCGGAGACGCACGCCTTCCTCAAGCGCCTGCGGAAGACCATCGACGCCGAGTACCCCGGGAAGATGCTGCTGGCGGAGGCCAACCAGTGGCCCGCCGACGTGCGCGTCTATTTCGGCGACGGCGACGAGTTCAACATGGGCTTCCACTTCCCGGTGATGCCGCGCCTGTTCATGGCCATCCGCCGCGAGGACCGCACGCCCATCGTCGAAATCATGCAGCAGACGCCGGATATCCCCGACACGTGTCAGTGGGCCCTCTTCCTGCGCAATCACGATGAGCTGACGCTGGAGATGGTGACGGACGAGGACCGGGACTACATGTACCGGGAGTACGCCACGGACCCTCGGATGCGCATCAACCTGGGCATCCGTCGCCGGCTCGCGCCGCTGATGGACAACGGGCGCCGGCGAATCGAGCTGATGCACAGCCTGCTCTTCACCCTGCCCGGCACGCCCGTCCTGTACTACGGCGACGAGATTGGCATGGGGGACAACATCTACCTGGGCGACCGCAACGGCGTGCGCACGCCCATGCAGTGGACGGGAGACCGCAACGCGGGCTTCAGCCGGGCGGACTACGCGCGCCTGTACGCGCCCGTCATCGCGGACCCCGTCTATGGCTACCAGTCCATCAACGTGGAGGCGCAGGAGCGGGTGAAGTCCAGCCTCCTGCACTGGGTGAAGCGGATGATTCGCATCCGCCAGCGCTACCCCGTCTTCTCCTTGGGAACGCAGCGCTTCCTTCCCATGGAGAACCGCAAGGTGATGGCCTTCGTGCGGGAGTGGGAAGGCCAGACGGTGCTGGTGGTATGCAACCTGTCCCGCTTCGCGCAGCCCGCGGTGATGGACTTGCGAGACTGGGAGGGCATGGTGCCCGTCGAGATGATTGGCGAGACGCCCTTCCCTCGAATCAGTGACCTGCCCTATCAACTGTCGATGGGCCCCTACATGTTCTTGTGGTTTCGGCTGGACAAGCCGCTGCCGGGAGGAGGAAGCCGCGCGTGACGACCTTGGACCTGACGAAGCTGCCGGAGTACCTCAAGAGTCAGCGCTGGTTCGCCGGGAAGGCCTGGCCCATCAAACAGGTCAGCGTGGTGGACCACGCCAACCTGGACGCCTCGCCGTGCAACCTGTCGCTGGCCGTGGTGGAGGTCGCCTACGAGCTGGGCCAACCCGAGCGCTACCTGCTGCCGGTGAAGCCCTCGTCGGATGGAATCCGGGACGCGCTGGAGGACGACGGCTGCATTCGCGCCCTGTTCGACCTCATCCGTGACGGCGCCCAGCTCCCCTCCGCTTCGGGCCGCATCGTGGGGGAATGGATCGCCGGGCCCGAGGGCCTGTTGGGCCTGCCCTCGCCGCTCACGGTGCGCCGGTTGATGGTGGAGCAGAGCAACACCTCCATCGTGCTGGGCGAGAAGGTCATCGTGAAGATCATCCGCAAGCTGGAGGCCGGGGTGAACCCCGAGCACGAGGTGGGGCGCTTCCTGGCCACGCGGACGACGTTCCGGGCCACCCCCGCCCTGCTGGGCGCGCTGAGGCTGGAGGGCGCCGCCGGAGCGACGCTCGCGCTGGCGCACCGCTTCATCCCCGACGCGGTGGATGGGTGGAAGTACACGTTGGACAGGCTGCGCCAGGCGCGGCCGGTGGGCGACCGCTTCCTGGAGGAGATGGAGGAGTTGGGCGGGCGGCTGGGAGACCTGCACCTGGCCTTCGGCTCGGCGCCCATGGACGACGCGGCCTTCGCGCCGGAGCCGTTGCTGCAGGAGGACCTCCAGCGCTGGAGCGCGTCCATCGTCGGCGAGCTGGGGGTGACGCTGGCGGAGGCGGGCCGACTCCATCCGGACCTGGAGGGGCGCCGCGAGGGGCTCATCGAGTACGCGAAGCGGCTGGCCCAGGTGGCGCCGTCCGGACAGAAGATCCGCATCCACGGCGACCTGCACCTGGGCCAGGTGCTGCGGGCCAACAACCAATGGCTCATCTTCGACTTCGAGGGTGAGCCGGCGCGCAGCTTCACGTCGCGGCGGGAGAAGTACAGCCCGCTGCGAGACGTGGCGGGGATGATTCGCTCGTTCGACTACGCGGAGGCCACGGTGGCGTTGGAGGGCGGCACGCCGCGCGGGCGCGTGGGGCCCAGCCGGGCGGCATTCCTGGAGGGATATCGCAAGGCGACCCAGGGGGCGGCCTTCCTTCCCACGGACGCCGCGGCATTCGACACGATGTTGCGCGCGTTCGAGCTGGAGAAGCTCCTGTACGAAGTGAGGTATGAGATGCAGAACCGGCCTGACTGGGTGCGCATCCCCGTCGAGGCCCTCTTGCGGATGGAGGAGTCCCAGTGAGGAAGCCCGCGGAAAAGGTGCAGGTCGACGCGGAGCTGCGGCGCGTGGTGGAGCTGCGGCACCCGGAGCCCCACTCCGTGCTCGGCATCCATCCGGACGGCGACGGCGTGGTGGTCCGCGCCTTCCGTCCTGACGCCGTGGCCATCCACGTCCTCCCCGAGTTCGGAGGCCGCGTCCCGATGACGCACCGCCAGGACGGCGTCTTCGAGGCCCGCATCAACGGACGGGACAAGACCTTCGGATATCTCTTGGAGGTGGAGTACCCCGGCAAGCGCGTCTTCACGCTGAGAGACCCGTACAGCTTCCTTCCCACGCTCGGGGAGATGGACCTGTACTACGCGGGTGAGGGACGCCACGAGCGGCTCTGGGAGCGCATGGGCGCGCACCTCCTCCACCACAACGGCACGCGAGGCGTGTCCTTCGCGGTGTGGGCGCCCACGGCGGCGGGGGTCTCCGTCGTCGGCGACTTCAACAGCTGGGATGGCCGGCTGCACTCGATGCGGCGCATGGGCGCGTCGGGCATCTGGGAGCTGTTCGTTCCGGAGGTGGGCGAAGGCGCGCGCTACAAGTTCGAGATTCGCCCCGGCCAGGGCGGTCCTCGCGTGCTGAAGTCGGACCCGTTCGCCTTCCGCACCGAAGTGCCTCCGGCCACCGCGTCCGTGGTGCATGACCTGGGACGCTACGGCTGGGGTGATGGCGCGTGGCTGGAGACGCGCACGAAGAAGTCCGACGTCACGCACCAGCCATGGAGCGTGTACGAGGTGCACCTGGGGAGTTGGCGCCGCGTGGTGGAGGACGGCGATCGCCCCATGACGTACCGCGAGCTGGGGCCCGCGCTGGCCGAGTACGTCAAGCACATGGGCTTCACGCACGTGGAGCTTCTGCCCGTGTCGGAGCATCCCTACGGTGGTTCGTGGGGTTACCAGGTCAGTGGCTACTACGCGCCCACCGCGCGCTTCGGCCATCCGGACGACTTCCGCTTCCTGGTGGACCACCTGCATCAGGAGGGCATCGGCGTCATCGTCGACTGGGTGCCCGGCCACTTCCCCCGGGATTCCGCCGCGCTGGGCGAGTTCGACGGAACGGCGTTGTATGAGCACGCGGACCCTCGCAAGGGCGCGCAGCCGGACTGGGGCACGCTGGTCTTCAACTTCGGCCGCAACGAGGTCCGCAACTTCCTCATCGCCAACGCGCTGTTCTGGATTGAGGAGTACCACATCGATGGCCTGCGCGTGGACGCGGTGGCGTCGATGCTCTACCTCGACTACAGCCGCAAGCAGGGCGAGTGGATTCCCAACCGCTGGGGTGGCCGGGAGAACGAGGAGGCCATCCAGTTCCTGCGCGAGCTGAATGAGACGGTGCGCCGCAAGCATCCGGGCGTCGTGGTCATCGCCGAGGAGTCCACCGCGTGGCCCAAGGTCTCCTCGCCCGTGAGCGAGGGCGGCCTGGGCTTCCACTTCAAGTGGAACATGGGGTGGATGCACGACACGCTGTCGTACTTCTCCAAGGACCCCATCTACCGGCAGTACCACCACAACCAGCTCACGTTCGGTCTGCTGTACGCGTTCAGCGAGCACTTCATGTTGCCGCTGAGCCATGACGAGGTGGTGCACGGCAAGGGCAGCTTGTACGGGCGCATGCCGGGAGACTCGTGGCAGAAGCGCGCGAACCTGCGTTCGCTGTTCGCGTGGATGTGGGCGCACCCGGGCAAGAAGCTGCTCTTCATGGGCGGTGAGTTCGGCCAGCCGTCCGAGTGGAACCACGACAAGAGCCTGGACTGGCATCTGACGCAGGACCCGGGACATCAGGGCATCCAGCGCCTCGTGGCGAAGCTGAACCACGTCTACAAGGAACTGCCCGCGCTGCACGACGCGGACAGCGAGCCGGTGGGCTTCCAGTGGCTCCAGCCGGACTCCGCGTCGTCGAACGTGCTGGCCTTCATCCGGCGCTCACGGCAGCCGGGGCGCCACGTCGTCTGCGTGGCCAACCTCTCCCCCACCGTGCGCGAGAACTACCGCGTGGGCTTCCCGCTGCACACCCACTACGTGGAGATCCTCAACTCCGACGCAGGCGAGTATGGCGGCTCCAACGCGGGGAACATGGGTCAGCTCCACACGGAGGCCACGGGCTGGGATGGACAGCCGGCTTCCGCGCTGGTCACCCTGCCCCCGCTGTCTGTATTGTGGTTCACGCCGGGCTGAAGACAAACAAGACATGAGACACAATCACAGGCGCCTCGAAATGTCTGTGATTGTGTTGGTTTTTCGTCGCGAGCCGTCGCGGCCACCCCTGAAAACCACTGAACATCCAGCCATGTAGGCATGGGCCTCGTGCGCTCCTGTGCCCAAGGGCGAAACGCCTGGGTTCCAGGGGCGAAAAACCACTGATCATCGGAGCATGTGGGCACGGGATTTCTCGCAAGGCCGATCGCCGAGTGATCGACTGGCCTCGAGTCCTGGAGGCGCTTTCCGACTCACTGATGAGGCGTTCAGTCATCTTCAAGCCCGCGTTATCAGGCCGAAATGGGCTCAACCCCTGATGATTTTTGGACAATCTGGACCGAGCCGGGGGGTGAAAAGCGCTGATGTTTCGTTCATGTAGGCACGACCTCTGAGATCGCAGGGAGATCTGAACGATGGAGCCCGGCGCTCGCTCCCCCTCCAGGCCACCCGTGACGGGTCTGACGCGGCGACGGGAGCATGCATTGCGGACCTCCTCGGCGGCCCCCACCGTATGGGACGACACCCCAGCGAGAGGAAAGCGCGATGGCCCGAAAGAAGATCGCCGAGGGATATGGCAGCACCAGCGAGCAACGCCAGCGGCAGCTCCAGGGCGACAGCTTTTCGGAACGTGCCCCTCACACCCCGGCCGAAGCCGAGGCCACCCGGAGCACTCCTGACAAGGACGGGACTGTCGTCACCGTCCATCCGCTGGAGGACGAGGACGAGACGGACCTCTGGCACGGCAAGCCGTGACCGCCGCGAGACGGGTGTCAGCGAGCAGACCTCGTCCTCGGCTCAGCGGGCGAGACACCGCTCCGCTGTGCTCACCCGTCGATGCTTCCCACGTCAACCGGGAAACGGTCGGATGAGAGTCGCTGGAGGCGAGGGCATGCGCATGGCAACCATTCGCCATGCGAACGCCCCGGGCTAGGCACGCATGAAGAGGAAATAGAGCAGCGCACTCAGCACCACGGAAACGAGGATGCTGCCCAGGCAGCCCAGCCGGTTCGAGAAGAAGAAGAACATGGGCGGAACAACCTAGCACTACTGCATCAGGGGTAGGCCGAAGAGGGAATGGGCGGCGGAGGGCTGGGCGGGCAGGCCCTCATTGCATTGGCCGCCATCGGCCCCACTCATGAATGGGGTATGGACTCCTTCATGAACGCCGC
>NZ_JABXEM010000075.1:0-39900 GCF_013372595.1 Myxococcus sp. AM011 | reverse complement strand
GAGGAGGCGGAAGACGCGGGAGGAGCGAGGGGCAGCGGCGCGGGAGCGGCGGGAGCCAGGCCGATGGACGTCTCGCGGCGAGGCTCGGCAATCGCGGGGGTGATGAGCGCCACGGGAGAGGCCACGGCGGCGGGCGCCGACGGCGGCGGGGTCAGGTCCAACGCGGGCATGGCCGAGCGCGCGGCCCGCATGGGCGCCATGGACGGCGGCGAGGGAGGCGGCGCGATTTGCGTGGCCGCGGTGGGCACCACCTCCGCCTCGTCCAGCAGCAGCTCCGGCGGCGGCGGCGGCAGCTGCATGGGCTCCTCGGTGCCCTGGGCTACCGGCGGCTCATCCTCCGCGGAGGCGAGCTGCTCGGCGAAGAACTCGCCCACCTCCGTGGAGAACTTGTCCCCCAGTTCCCCGCCCGCCACACGCTCGCCCTGCTCGGTGAGCTTGAGCTGGGCCTCGCGGTCCATGGCGATGTAGTGGAACTTGCGGAGGAAGAAGAAGTAGTTGTCGAACTCGAGCGAGACGGACGGTTCGAGAGCGGCCTTCACATCGGCCAGCTTGTTCGAGCGTCCAAGTCGGCCGTTCTCCCTCAGGTTTCGGAGGATGAACAGCGCCTCGCCACTGACGGCGTCGCGGTTGATGGCGGCCTTCGGCATGGGTGGGGGACTCTACGACGTCCCCCCGCCCCCACTCAACGTGGGACTGCCAGAACCCGGGGGGTGGCTACTTGATGCGCAGGAGCTGCTTCACCGTCTCCAGCACTTCGACGAACTTCACCGGCTTGCGCAGGTAGATGTCGACGCCGAGCTGAAGGGCGCGGTCCTGCGCCTCCTTGCCGCCCGCGGAGATGGCGATGACGGGGATGGCCCGGAGCGCTTCCTCCTCGCGGATGCGCTCCACCAGGGCGAAGCCGTCCATCACCGGCATGTACAGGTCCGTCATGACGAGGCTGAAGCGGCCCTCGCGCAGCATCAGGAGCGCGTGGTGGCCGTCCGGCGCGAAGTGGACCTCCAGGGGCACCTTTCCGTGCAGCTCCCCGCTGGCCAGCTTCTTCAAGACGTAGCTGTACATCTCGATGATGTGCGGGTTGTCCTCGACGATGAGCACGCGGTACCCCTCGTGCTCGCCGGTGGACTCCTGGCTGTCTGGACCTGCCGCACTCAAGATGTCACCCAGTCTCCGCCGGTCTTCTGCGCGCTCCACTCGGACGCCGACACCTCCGGGCTGATCGAAGCTCGCCGGCCTGACCCAGGCCACGATGCCGCTGACTTCTACCGGATCCAGCAGTCCCGGGAAAGAAAGTGCGAGCCGGACATCCTCTCCGAGCGTGAAGGCCTGCTCGGTCTGCACGAACAGCCCCGAATGGGACAGGTTCTCCGTGACGTCACGCGCCTGGCGTCCGTCCGCGTACTCCACCTTCAGCACGGCCGGGATCCGGGGGTGCTGGCGCTTGTTCTCTGGGCCCGGGGTCATGACAAGGGGTTGGAATCGCTCGGCAATTTGCTGATGGCGGCCCAGTGTACCGTCGAGGGTTTATGTTGACAACGCGGCCATGGGGGCAATACGTAGCCCCCCGCCATGGCGGAGCCCCTGTTCACTCCTGAAGAGCAGAAGAAGTTCGACGCGGGTATCGCGGAGATCATCTCCCACTACCCCCCTGAGCGCAAAAGCGCGGGCATGCTCCCGGCGCTGCGCGTGCTCCAGGAGATCAAGGGCTGGTTGCCGCCCGAAGGACTGAGGCTGGTCGCGAAGCAATTGGAAGTCACGCCGGAGCGCGCCTACGAGGTCGCCAGCTTCTACGTGATGTACCACCTGAAGAAGCCGGGCAAGTACGTCATCGACGTCTGCACGAACCTGTCCTGCTCGCTCTGGGGAGCGGAGAAGATGCTCGCCTACCTGGAGGAGAAGCTCGGCCTCAAGGCAGGTGAAGCCAACGAGAAGTTCACCTTGCGCGAGACCGAGTGCCTGGCCTCCTGCGGCACGGCGCCGTGCCTGCAGATCAACGAGGATCATCACGAGAGCCTCACCCGCGCCAAGCTGGACGCCATCCTGGCCAAGCTGAGCTGAGCCCACCCCTTTTACTCAGGTAGGACGTCATCACATGACCGCTACGGCAAAGACGATCGACCCGATCATCTCGGCGGCCTGGGGCAAGCCGCAGTCCTGGACCCTGGACAGCTACAAGAAGCGCGGTGGCTACGAGGGCCTCAAGAAGGCGCTGGAGATGCAGCCGGCGGCCATCATCGACGAGGTGAAGAAGTCCAACCTCCGAGGGCGCGGCGGCGCCGGCTTCCCCACGGGCCTGAAGTGGAGCTTCGTCCCCAAGGACAGCCCCAAGCCCAAGTACCTGGCCGTCAACGGCGACGAGTCCGAGCCGGGCACCTTCAAGGACCGCTACATCCTGGAAGACGACCCGCACATGATGCTGGAGGGCATCGCCATCGCGTCGTACGCGCTGGGCGTGCACACCTGCTACGTGTACCTGCGCGGCGAGTTCAAGTTCCCCGCGGAGCGCTGCCAGGCGGCCATCGACGAGGCCTACAAGGCGGGCATCTTCGGCAAGAAGATGCTGGGCAAGGACTTCGAGCTCAACTGCTACCTGGTCCGTGGCGCCGGCGCGTACATCTGCGGCGAGGAGACGGCCCTCCTGGAGAGCCTGGAAGGCAAGAAGGGCTGGCCGCGCCTCAAGCCCCCCTTCCCCGCGGTGGTCGGCCTGTTCGGCAGCCCCACGGTGGTGAACAACGTGGAGACGCTCGCCAGCGTTCCCCACGTCTTCACGGGCGGCGCGGACTGGTACGCGAAGCTGGGCACGGACAAGTCGGGCGGCACGCGCCTGGTCTGCCTGTCCGGCTCGGTGAACCGCCCCGGCGTCTACGAAGTGTCCATGTTCACCACGCTCGCGGAGCTCATCTACGACGACAAGTTCGGCCGGGGTTTGCCGGCGGGTCGCAAGGTGAAGGCCGTGATTCCGGGCGGGTCCTCGGCGCCGGTGCTGGGCGCGGACGAGCTGGACGTGGCGATGGAGTTCGAGGCCCTCAAGGTCAAGCAGACCATGGCGGGCTCCGGCGGCGTCATCGTCATGGACGACTCCACCTGCATGGTGCGCAGCCTGTGGCGCGTGGCGCGCTTCTACGCGGAAGAGTCCTGCGGCCAGTGCACACCGTGCCGCGAGGGCACGCCGTGGCAGACGCGGCTCCTGCGCAAGATTGAAGAGGGCCGCGGCGAGCCGGGCGACATCGAGATGCTGTCCAACGTGGCGTCCTCGATTGCCCCCTACCCGCCCATCGGCCTGGGCAACACCATCTGCGCGCTGGGTGACGCGGCGGCGCTGCCTACGCACTCGTTCCTGATGCGGTACAGGGATGAGTTCGAGGCCCACATCCGCGAGCACCGCTGCCCGTTCGGCGACAAGCCCTGGGGTTCGTTCGGAGACTGGTCTTGAACATCGAGCTCATCCTCTTCGGGGCGTTCGCGCTCCTGACGCTGCTGTCGGCCGGGACGGTCATCTTCGCGCGGAGCCCCATCAACTCCGCCATGGCCCTGGTCTCCACGTTCTTCTTCCTGGCCGGCCTGTACGTCCTGCTCTGGGCGCACACGGTGGCGGTGCTCCAGGTGATGGTCTACGCGGGCGCCATCATGGTGCTCTTCCTCTTCGTCATCATGTTGCTCAACCTCGGCGAGTCCCCCTCGCGTGGCCGGCCCACGCTGGCGCGAATCGTCGGTGGCGCCGCGACGCTGGGCCTGCTGGCGGTGCTGGGCATCGCCCTGTCGAAGCTGCCGGGCGGGCCGCCGCCGTCCCTGGGCGTGGAGGGGCAGGCGACCTTCGGCACCATGGCGACGATGGGTCAGGTCGTCTTCACCCAGTGGCTCTTGCCCTTCGAAGCGGTGAGCCTGCTGCTGCTGGTGGCCATGGTGGGCGCCGTGGTGGTGGCCAAGTCGCGAATCTGATCGCTGCCGACTCCCTCAAACTTTCTGTGTTAGATGGCGGCGCAGGTCGTCGCCCGCGAGGCCCCGAATCGGCCCATGGTCCCCATCTCCTACTACCTCCTGCTTGCCGCCGCCCTGTTCTGCATGGGCATGTTTGGCGTGATGGTGCGCCGCAACGCGCTGGTCATCTTCATGTGCGTGGAGCTGATGCTCAACGCCGCGAACCTGACGTTCCTCGCGTTCGCCCGAATGCACGGAGACAGCGTTGGCCATGTCTCCGCCTTCTTCGTCATCGCCGTCGCGGCGGCGGAGGCGGCCATTGGCCTCGCCATCGTCATCGCCGTCTTCCGGAGCCGAGGCAGCGTCCTGGTGGAAGACATCCGGACCATGAAGCACTGACGGACCCGCCAGGAGCCCTGTCATGAACCTCTCGCAATTCCTGCAGACGGCGCCCGTCGCTCCCGACGTCCTGGCGCCCTCGCTGTGGCTCATCATCGCCCTGCCGCTGCTCGGCGCGTTCATCTGCGGCGTGTTCGGCAAGATGCTGGGCCGGGCCAACGTGAATCTGGTCGCCTGCTCCGCGGTGGGCGGCGCCTTCGTCCTGAGCGTGCTGGCCTTCTGGGCCACCAGCGACACGGACCCGGAGAGCCGCCGGCTCCTGTCCTTCTTCGTGAACCCGTTCGGCCAGGAGCGCGACTACGTCCGCTACGCCCTGGCGCACGACTACGGCACCTGGTTCGCCGTGGGCAACTTCCGGGTGAACTTCGGGCTGATGGTGGACCACCTGTCGGGCACCCTGCTGCTGGTCATCACCGGCGTCGGGTTCCTCATCCACCTGTACTCCACCAGCTACATGGAGCACGACGAGTCCTACTGGCGGTACTTCGCGTACCTCAACCTGTTCGTCGCGGCGATGCTGACGCTGGTGCTGGCCGACAACCTCGTCCTGCTCTTCGTGGGATGGGAGGGCGTGGGCATGGCCAGCTACCTGCTCATCGGCTTCTGGTACACGGACCCGGCCAAGGCGTGGGCGGGCCGCAAGGCGTTCGTCACCAACCGCATCGGTGACTTCGCGTTCCTCATCGCCACGTTCCTGATGGTGCTGCTGGTGGGCGCATTCACCGAGCAGGCCAACGAGCGCGATTACACGATGGCCGGCAGCAGCAGCCAGCGCTACTCGGCCGCGCTGCAGGAGAAGGGCACCGTCACCTTCCTGGGCCTGCAGAAGATGGCCGAGGCGATTCCCGAGGGCGGCGGCGGCGCGGTCGTGCTGTCCACCCCCATCGCGGCGGGGCCCCTGGAGGGCTACACGTTCGGCGGGGTGATGACGGCGGCGATGCTGCTGTTCCTGCTGGGCGCGGCGGGCAAGAGCGCGCAGCTGCCTCTGTACGTCTGGCTGCCGGACGCGATGGCGGGCCCGACGCCCGTCTCCGCCCTCATCCACGCGGCGACGATGGTCACCGCCGGCGTCTACCTGTTCAGCCGCATGTCAGCGCTGCTGGTGCTCAGCCCCACGGCCATGGCCACGGTGGCCATCATCGGCGCGCTGACCTCGCTGCTCGCGGCGCTCATCGCCTTCGCGCAGGACGACATCAAGAAGGTGCTCGCCTACTCCACGGTGTCCCAGTTGGGCATCATGTTCATGGGCGTGGGCATGGGCGTGTTCTGGGCGGCGGTGCTCCACCTCGTCACCCACGCCTTCTTCAAGGCCTGCCTCTTCCTGGGCGCCGGCAGCGTGATGCACGGCAACGGGGACGAGACGGACATCAAGAAGCTGGGCGGCCTGCGCCACGAGATGAAGTGGACGTGGGGCACCTTCTTCGTCGCCACCCTGGCGATTACCGGCATCATCCCCCTGTCCGGCTTCTTCTCGAAGGACGCCATCTTCCACGGCGTGCACCACAACCACCTGGAAGGGCTGCACTGGGTGTCCAGCGCCGTCTACTACCTGGGCCTGCTCATCGCCGCCTGCACCGCGTTCTACATGACGCGCGTGTACCTGCTGACCTTCGAGGGTCCGCGCTCCAAGGACGCCAAGCTGAAGCACGCGCACGAGAGCGCGTGGCAGATGACGCTGCCGCTGGTGGTGCTCGCGGTGCTCAGCGTGGTGTCCGCCGTGTACGCGTGGCCGCTGATGAAGGCGCCGGGCGACGGTCGGCCCCAGCCGGTGTTCGAGAACTTCCTGAGCCCCGTGTTCGCGTCGATGAACCGCATCGTCGCGACGGGCAAGACGGTGGCGCTGGACACCAGCGTCCCGGCCATGGGCGACTACGTGTTCGCGTGGCTCGTGGCCGTGTCCGGTGGCGCGTTGGCGGGCTTCCTGTACCTGCGCTTCTTCCCGGCGCGCGCGGGCCAGCCGGCTCCGGCCTTCGCCCGGGCGGTGCGCCGCACGGCGCAGAACAAGTTCTACGTGGATGAGCTGTACGAGCTGGCCATCATCCGGCCAGTGAAGTTCATGAGCTTCATCCTCTTCCGCGTGGTGGACGCGCTCCTCATCGACACCGTGGCCGTGCGCGGCACGGCGTGGGTGACGGCGCGAGTGGGCAGCGCGCTGCGCTACGTCCAGTCGGGCGACGCCCAGGCCTACGCCGCAGTGATGGCCCTCGCCCTGCTGGGCGGAGTCGCCTACGCCCTCATCCAGGTGCTGCAATGAGCTTCTTCGACACCCACCTGCTCAACCTCGTCGTCTTCCTGCCCCTCGTCTTCGCGGCGCTGGTGTTGATGCTGCCGGCGGGCGAGGCGGGGCAGATTCGCGCCGTCACGTTCATCGCCATGCTGGTGGACCTCGTGTTCGGCGTGTGGGCGTACATGCGCTTCGAGCCGGGCGGCGCGGAGTTCCAGCTCGAGTACCGGGTGCACTGGTTCAAGGAGTTCGGGCTCAGCTACCACCTGGGCGTGGACGGCCTGGCGGCGAGCCTGCTGCTCCTCACGGTGTTCCTGGGCCCGCTGGTCGTGCTGGCCTCCACCACGTACATCAGCCACCGCATCAAGGAGTTCCACCTGGCGCTGCTGGTGCTCCAGACGACGATGCTGGGCGCGCTGGTGTCGCTGGACGTGCTGCTCTTCTACATCTTCTTCGAGGCCATGCTCATCCCCATGTACCTCCTGGTGGGTGTGTGGGGCGCCGAGGACCGCCAGATGGCGGCGGTGAAGTTCTTCCTCTACACGCTGGTCGGCTCGCTGCTGATGCTGGTGGCGCTCATCGCCGTGTACTTCATCAGCTCCCCCGCGGGCGCGCGCTCGTTCGACTACTCCAGCATGTACAACGGCCTGCTGGACGCGAACCGGCAGCTGTCCGCCTGTACCGCCGGCCCCCCCGGAGCGTGTGACTCGCTCACGGGACTGGCCGCGACGCTGCGCACGTATGGGCCGTGGCTCTTCGGCGCCTTCGCGCTGGCGTTCGCCATCAAGGTGCCCATGTGGCCGGTGCACACGTGGTTGCCTGACGCGCACGTGCAGGCGCCGGTGGCTGGCTCGATGATTCTGGCCGGCGTGATGCTGAAGATGGGCACGTTCGGCTTCTGGCGGTACGCGATTCCGTTCTTCCCGGTGGCCGCGCAGCAGGCCCGTCCCTTCCTGGCGACGCTGGCCGTCATCGGCATCGTCTACGGCGCGCTGATGTGTCTGGCGCAGCGGGACATCAAGAAGCTGATTGCGTACTCGTCCGTGAGCCACCTGGGCTACTGCATGCTGGGCATGCTGGCGGTGACGGCCGAGGGCGCCACGGGCAGCGCGTACCAGATGCTCAACCACGGCATCTCGACGGGCGCGCTGTTCCTCCTGTTCGGCTACCTCTACGAGCGGCGCCACACGCGACTGATGGCGGACTTCGGCGGCATCGCCAAGGTGATGCCGGTGTTCACGGTGGCCTTCGTCATCATCACCTTCTCGTCGGTGGCGGTGCCGGGCACCAACGGCTTCATCGGTGAGTTCCTCGTCCTGCTGGGCACCTTCAAGAGTGACTTGGGCGCCGCCGCTGGCAACCCGCACCTGACGATGGTGTTCGGCGCGTTCGCCACCCTGGGCGTCATCCTGGGCGCCGCGTACATGCTGTGGATGGTGCAGAAGGTGTTCTTCGGGGGCCTCACGCACCGGGAGAACCAGCACCTGACCGACATGAACCTGCGGGAGATGCTGACGGTGCTGCCCTTCATCATCCTCGTCGGGGTGATGGGGCTGATGCCCCAGCCGTTCCTGGACCGCATCGAGCCGTCCACCAGCCGCTTCATCGCTCGCGCTCGCGTGGGCACCCCGGGTGCCACCGTGGAGACGGAGCAGGTGCGCGTGGAGGTGATGGGGCTGCCGGCCCAACCCACCGCGGCCGCTCCGAGCGTCCCCGCCCCGCTCGCCGCCCGAGCCGTCCCCTCGCCTCGGCCGTAAGCCGCCAGAGCCCACGACATGATCCTGCCCAATCTCACCCTGGCAGACTTCCTCCCGCTGATTCCCGCCATCATCCTGGTGGTGGGAGCCTGCATCCTGCTCTTGTCGGAAGTGTTCCTCGGCGCCAACGCGTCGCGCTCCTACCAGGCCGTGCTCACCGTGGTGTCCTCGGTGGCGGCGGGCGCCGTGGCCGTGGCCAACATGTTCGAGCCGGCGCACGAGGTGTTCCTCGGCTTCGGCGTGCTGGACCCCTTCTCCAGCTTCCTCACCTTCGTGGTGTGCGTGGGCCTGGGCCTGGCGGCGCTGAGCTCGGTGAGCTTCCTGCGCAAGCGCGGGGCGGAGCGCGGTGAGTTCTACGCGCTGATGCTCTTCGCCGCGGCGGGCATGAGCCTGCTGGCGCTGTCCAACGAGCTCATCACGCTCTTCGTCAACCTGGAGGTCCTCTCCATCGCGACCTACGCGCTGACGTCGTATCTGCGCCGTGGCACGCGGCCGAGCGAGGCGGGCTTCAAGTACTTCATCCTCGGCGCCTTCTCCTCCGCGGTGCTGCTGTACGGCGCGGCGCTGCTGTACGGCGCCACCGGCTCCACGAAGCTGACGGACATGGTGGGCCCGCTGTCCGGCGCGCTCGCCACCCAGCCGGCGCTGGTCTACGTGGGCCTCATCCTCCTGGGCTCCGGCTTCGCCTTCAAGGTGGCCGCGGTGCCGTTCCACATGTGGACGCCGGACGTGTACGAGGGTGCCCCCACCCCCGTCACCGCGCTGATGAGCGCGGGCGTGAAGGCCGCGGCCTTCGCGGCGCTGGTGCGCGTGTTCCTCACGCTGGGCAAGGGAATCGACCCGCACCTGCCGCTGGTGCTGTTCTCCACCCTCGCCTTCCTCACCATGGTGGTGGGCAACCTGCTGGCGATTCCGCAGCGCAACGTGAAGCGCATGCTGGCGTACTCGTCCATCGCCCACGCCGGCTATCTCCTGGTGGGCGTGGCGGCGCTGTTCGTCACCGCGCCGGGCGAGCAGTTCCGCCTGCTGGGTCCGTCCGAGCTGACGGGTGGCTCGCCGGTGGAGCTGGCGCGCTCACAGGCCTTGCGCGGCATCCTCTTCTACCTGCTCGCCTACACCTTCAGCGCCGTGGGTGCCTTCACCCTGGTGTCCGTGCTGGAGCGCCGCGAGGACGAGGAGAAGGGCACCGCCTGGGACTTGGAGCGATTCAGCGGGCTGGCGCAGCGCCGTCCGGGCTGGGCCGTGGCCATGGCCACCTTCATGCTGTCGCTGGGCGGGATTCCTCCCACCATCGGCTTCATGAGCAAGCTGCTCATCTTCCAGAGCGCGGTGGACTCGGGCCTCATCGGCCTGGCCATCGTCGGCGTGCTCGCCAGCGCGGCGGGTGCCTATTACTACCTGCGCGTGGTGGTCTACATGTTCATGCGGCCCGTTCCCGAGGGCGCGCTGACGCTCGAGCGGAGCTGGTCCACCGAGCTGGCCCTGGTCCTCGCCACCGCCGCCGTGCTGGTGTTCGGAATCCTCCCGGGCCCCATCACCGGGTGGCTGCAACAGGCCAGCAGCATCTTCGGTCAGTAGACGCTCGCGCCCCGTCGTCACCCACGCCCGCCCCGGCCTCGTGCCCGGGCGGGCGTCGTCTTTCCGGCGCTGGCTACGGCTTCGACTCCGGGAGCGCGCCGCGCAGCTCAAAGGTCTCCAGGCTCACGCCGGCGCCCGCGTCCCGCAGGAGCTGCTCCAGGGGCACGTCGTCCGTCACCACCACGGCCACCGACTCCCGGGCCTCTCCCAGCAGCGAGAAGGCGCCCTCCAGCAGCGCTCGCGCGTGGGCCAGTGAGTCCGCGAAGAAGGGATAGAGCACCGCGCCGCCGGAGCGCACGTCCATCATCCCCAGCGTACCCTCCTCGCCGTCCTCGCGCGCCAGCCGAAGCAGTCGGTGCGAAGGCAGCGTCGCGTAGCGCGCCAGCTTGCCCGGCATCATCCCGAAGGCTTGCGTCAGCGGCTCCCAGTCACCTGACTCCACGGGAACCACCATCAAGCCGTGGGGCACGGGCGGCAGCACCGCCACCTGGGCGCGCGTCACCCGGAGGTTGGTGCCCTGGCGCACGAGCTTCATGCCCAGCGAGGTGTACAGCCCCAGCGCCGCGGCGTTGTCCCGCTTCACGTTGAGGGCCCAGCTCTGGCAGCCCTGCTCCCGAAGGCGCTCCGCCACGCGCTGCATCATCCAGCGCCCCAGCCCCTGACGCCGCGCGGAGGGCGCCACCACGAGCTGCCCCACGTAGCCCAGCACGCCCAGCGCGTCTGTCGACGTGTACCCCTCCACCCCACCTGGCCCGTCCACCAGCAGGGTGCGGGGAGAGACTTCCTGCGCCCACATGGTGGCGGAGGGCGGGGGCTCTTCCAGGCCCAGCTCCGCGAACAGCCTCGCGTACGTCGGGTAATCGTCCTCGCGTCCAGGCCTCAGCACCCACGGACACGGCTGCCGTCCCACTCGCACCGCCATCAGGCACTCCTTCCCAGGAGGAGGGAGCGAACACCGACGCGGGCGGATTTCAACGTCCGACGGCACAAAAGAAGGCGGCCCGACACTCCACAGGGGAGGGTCGGGCCGCGGGTCTTCTGAAGGTGACTCACCGGAAGTGCTGAAGGGGTGGGGGGGAACCGCCTTCAGCCTCGCTTCGATGTGTCCCGCGTGGAGCTATAGCAGTCGTCGTGCCAGGAGCTGTTTTGAGACAAACTCCAGTTTTCTCAGGCACTTAGAGGTCCACCCGACAGTGGCCAACCTCGTCGATTGCATTGCAGCCCTGAAATCGCCTTGCAGAACTGAAAATTATCAATGATTTCAGGCGCCTGTGTTTTTCACCGATGAACCCCGTTCATTTCGGATCTGAATCCACGGGTGCGCAAAAGTTACACGTCCAACTCCAGCCTGCTCCCCTACTCCCGGCTCGCCTCCGTGGGCGGGCGGAGGTTGAGGCGCTTCATCTTCCGCCAGAGGGTGGTGGAGGAGACGCCCAGCTCGTCCGCTACACGAGCAAGGTCCACGCCATGGCGCTCCAGGGACTGGGCAATGGCGCGGCGCTCGGCGTCCTCCACCACCTGGGCCAGGGTGGGACCTCCGGCCGTGCCCGCACCGAGCCCCAGTTGTCCATCCAGGGCGCTGAGGCTGGAGGTGCCGTGCGCGGGCGTCAGGCGGGCCTGGCGCAGCGGGAAGTCCTCCGGCATCAGCTCGTCGCTCTCCGCGAGCGCGGCGGCCTGCTCCACCAGGTTCTCCAGCTCGCGCACGTTGCCGGGGAAGTCGTAGTTCATCAGGTGTGTCACGGCGGAGGCGGACAGGCGCCGGGGGTTGGGGCTGCGGGCGTTGGCGCGCTCCAGGAAGTGCTCGGCGAGCACGGGCACGTCATCCAGGCGCTCTCGCAGTGGCGGCACGCGCAGCGTCACCACGTTGAGGCGGTAGTAGAGGTCCTGGCGGAAGCGCTTCTCGCGCACCTCCACTTCGATATCGCGGTTGGTGGCGGCGACGGTGCGCACGTCCACGCGCAGCGCGGTGGACTCGCCCACGCGGCGCACCTCGCCCTCCTGGAGAGCGCGCAAGAGCTTGGACTGGAAGGTGGGGCTCGTCTCCGTCACCTCGTCGATGAAGAGCGTGCCTCCGTCGGCTTCCTCGAAGAGGCCGCGACGCGCCTTCACCGCGCCCGTGAAGGCGCCCTTCGCGTGGCCGAACAGCTCGCTCTCCAGCAGGGACTCGCTGATAGCGGCGCAGTTGACGGGCACGAAGGAGCGGTTCTTGCGACGGCTGTGTGCGTGGAGCGCCCTGGCCACCAGCTCCTTGCCGGTGCCGCTCTCTCCCTGGATGAGCACGGTGGCGTCGCTCTGCGCCACGCGCATCAGCCGCGAGGTGAGGTCCCTCATGGCGGCGCTGCGCCCCACCAGCGCGGACAGGCCATGGCGCTGGTTGAAGTCGGTGGCGAGGTTGTCCACGTCGCGCAGGAGGCGCGCGCGCTCCAGGGCGCGCTCCACGCGGTAGCGCAGCTCGCTCTCCTTGAAGGGCTTGGTGACGTAGTCGTACGCGCCCAGCCGCATCGCCTCCACCGCGCTCTCGATGGAACCGAAGGCCGTCATCATGATGACCTGGAGACGCGGGGCCACTTCGAGCGCGCGCTTGAGCAGCGTCAGCCCGTCCATGGGCTCCATCTTCAAATCGGTCAGCAGCAGGTCCATGCTGCCGCCGGACAGGTGGGCCAGGGCCTCTTCACCCGTGCCTGCCTCGAAGACGGTGTAGTGCTCGGCGCGCAGGAGCAGCGCCGTGGTTGCGCGCATGTTGCGCTGGTCATCCACGACGAGGATGCGTCCACGGGACGGCGGGGTGTTCGCGTCAGTCATGGGAAGGACGGGGGCTGCGAGAGGGGAAGTCTGAAAGTGAAGGTGGTACCGCGACCGGGGACGCTGTCCACGGCGATTTCGCCTCGATGTTCCTCGAGGATACGTTTGACGACAGCCAGGCCCAGGCCCGTGCCCTGCGCCTTGGTGGTGAAGAAGGGCTCGAAGACGCGGTGGAGCAGTTCGGCGGGGATGCCCAGCCCCTGGTCCGCCACGTCGATGCGCAGTTGCTCCCGCCCGCCATGCGCCTCCCTCCGCGCCAGCACCCTCACCCGTCCACCCTGCGGCATCGACTGAATCGCGTTGACGGCCACGTTGACGAGCGCCTGGCGGATGAGCCGGCGGTCCATGGGCACCGGCGGCAGCCCCGCCTCCACCTCCGCGTCAATTTGCACCGGCCGGTCCGAGCCACCGCCCTGCACGCGCGCCGCCTCCAGCGAGTCCTGGAGCACGCGGCCCAGGTCCTCATGCTGGAGCACCGGGTTCCTGGGGCGCGTGTAGTCGAGCAGGTCGCCGACGATGCGGTTGAGCCGGTCGCTCTCCTCGCCCAGGATGTCCAGCAGCATGCCCGCGTCACCGGAGGGCTCCAGCAGCCGGCGCAGCGACGCCACCGCGTTGAAGATGACGCCCAGCGGGTTGCGCACCTCGTGCGCGACAATCGCGGACAGCTCGCCCAGCGCGGCCAGTCGCTCGCGCTTCACCATCTCCGCGCGCGTGGCCGCCAGCTCCGCGTAGCTGGCCCACAGTGACTCATACAGACGCGCGTTGGCGATGGAGAGCGCGAGCTGCCCACATGTGGCTTCCGCCAGTTCGACGAGTTCCGGGCTGAAGCTCCGGCTGCGCCGCGTGTCGTCCACCAGCACCACGCCGATGAGCTCCTCGCGCGAAGTCAGCGGCAACGCCAGGAGCGCCTTCTCCCCGAAGCGCTGGACGAGCTGCGGGTTGAAGCCTCCGCCCGAGGCCTCCACGTCCTCGATGGCCACCGGCTTTCGCTCGCGCGCGGCCCGGGCCGCCACGCTGTCACTGCTCAGCGACAGCTCCACCGTGCGGAAGAAGTCGCGATGGGCCGCGGAGGCCGCCGCGCCCCGGAGCACCTTGGCGCTCTCGTCGTACAGCATGATGTAGCAGTTGGACACGTCCAGCAGGTGGACCAGGAAGTCCGAGGCCACGTCGAGGATGCTGGAGGTCTCCAGCACGCCCGCCGTGGTGCGGGCCAAATCCAGCAGCAGGCGCGTCTCGGCGAGCTGCCGCCCCGACTCCGAGCGCAGCCTGCGCTGCTCCAGCAGCGTCACCAGCAGCTCCGACAACGTGCCGAGCAGCCTCACGTCCCGCGCATCGAAGGGCCGGGCTGGCGCGCGCAATACCTGGAGCACGCCGCAGACCTCTCCGCCGCGAGCCAGTCGCACCGCCGCGCCGCTGCCCAGCGCCCCGCCCGAGACTTCGCGCAGCACCGCCGCCTGGGCCTCCGTGGTGAGGTCTCCATCCAGTGCGTCCGGCACCGTGGCCCCCATCACCGCGCTCAAGCGGTCCACGCTCGCCTTGGAGACGCCGCTCTCCGCCAGCCCGAAGTGGGCGGTCAGCTCCAGCGGCCCCTTCTCGCCTTGCGTCAGGTGGAGCACCGCGGCCTCTGACAGCAGCAGCTCCGACACGCGCGACAGGAAGTCCTCGGGCGTGGGGGGAATCGGCCGAGCCACGAAGCGCGCCATCTCCGCGACGGCCCCCACTTCCCATCGGCTGCGCGTGCCATCCGCCTGCACGCGCGCGTCCGTCAGCGCCGCCCCCACCACCTTGGCGAAGAGCGTCAGCACCGAGCCATGGCGAGGCGCCACCCACGGTCCCTCCACGCGCAGCACCTCCACCTGGGGCCCTCCCACCGGCAGGTACACGTGCGTGGGTTTGGCCCGCTCCGCGCCACCGAAGACGGGGCGCCCGTCCGACAGCGCCTCCAGCCCCAGGTACACGTCCGCGGGCGGAGGCCCACCGTCGAGCGCGTGCAGCCGCATGCCATCCCACCGCAGCAGCCGCACCCGGAAGCCCGCGGCCTCCAGGCCCTTGATGGCGACGCGGCGCACCGCGTCCTCGGAGTGCGCGGACACGAGGCCCGCGGAGGTCTCCACCAGGCGCTCGGCCACGGACAGCTCGGGGGGCCGGTCCATCATCGGCAACAGGTTGAGCAACAGCGCCCGGCCTCCGCCCTCGAGCAGCAGATGGGACGCGTAGAGGGCCACCTCCCGCGCGACGCCGTCCGCCGAGGGCACCTGGTAGAGCTGCGTCGCCGCCTCCATGGGCACACCGGACTCCAGCAGGCGGTAGCGCTCAATCAGCCGGCTGCGGTCCTCCGGCTGGACGAAGTCCATGATGGAGCGCCCCTCGACTCGCTCCTGGGGCAGCCCCAGGAGCGCCAGGTACGCGTCGTTCGCGGCGAACACGCGTCCGTCCACCACCGCGAGCACGGGGTTGGCGAAGGGTTCGATGAAGGCGCGCAGCGACGCCTCGCTGTATTGCTTCGTGCTCATCCGCGACGCAGCACCCGCTTCTCGCCTACCCGGAGCGTCACCTTCTCCCGGTCGAAGTACTCGGACAGAGGGATGACGAACTTGCGGCTCTGTCCCACCAGTTCCTTGAAGGCCTGGGTGCTAATTTCCTTCTTCTCGCGCAGGTGGGCAACCAGCCGTTCCCGCAGGGCCCCCAGCGCCACCGCGTCGAAGCACAGCTCCTCGCTGACCCGCGCCACCCTCCCCTCGGCCATCAACACCTTCAACAGCTCTCGCAGGCGGGGCACCGGGAGCTGGAGCTTCTGGGACAGCTCGGCCTCCGTGGGCGGGGCCAGTCCCGTCGCGGACAGCTCCGCGGCGAGCCGCGCCCGGGCCGCCTCGTCCCCCAGCGACAATGCACGGCCGCGCCCCTTCAGACGCACGAGGTCCCGGTCCACCTCCAGCTTTCCGGTGTCCCCCAGTCCCTGCAACACCCGCTGGAAGGCGCGCGCGTCCAGCTCGGACGACAGGCGCTGACGCAGCTCCTCGCGGGACAGGCCCTCGCGCAAGGGCTCGCGCTCATGGAAGGCGGCCAGCAGTGCGAGCGCCCGTCCCTGCAGCCCCTCGAACACCTCGCCGGACAGGTACAGCCGCCGCTCCCTGTCCAGCAGCAGCGCCGCGCCTCGCGTGCCCAGCAGTTCCAGCGCGCGCGCCAGCACCCGAGGGCCCAGCCCGGAGCGGCCGAACAGCTCCGCCTGCGTCAGCCCGCGATAGCCGGCCTGCCGCAACAGCCACGCCACCTGCCCCGCCGGGTCCGCCTCCCGCAGCGGCGCCACCACCGCCGAGCCGCCCTTGCGACGCCGAGGCGGCGCAATCGACAGCACCCGGCCCCCCGCGAGCGTCGCGCCCCGCCCGGGCAGCGCGCGCGAGCCTCGGAGGATGAAGCGCTGGCCCACGAGCGCCGCCACCGGCGCGTCCAGTCGCAGCTGCGCCAGTGTCGTCCCGCCGGGCTCCAACCGCTCCACGTCCAGCAGCGCCACCGTGGCCTCCACCTGCGAGGTGCCCAGGTGCAGGAGCAGCTTGCGACGGCGCGGCAGCGGCGACTCCGCCGTGGGCAGCAGCGTCAACTCCACGTCCAGCATGCGCGTCTCGGGCAGCTCTCCGGCGCGCGTCAGCACCTGTCCCCGCGAGAGCGACTCCGCCTCCACGCCCGGCAGGTTCACCGCCGCGCGCTGACCGGCCTCCACCTTCTCCACCGCCCGCCCATGCACCTGCACGCCGCGCACCCGCAGCGGGCCCGGCTGCCCGGGGAGCAGCGACACCGCGTCGTCCACCGCCACCGTGCCCGACAACAGCGTGCCCGTCACCACGGTGCCAAAGCCCTTCAACGTGAAGACGCGGTCCACCGGCAGGAAGGTCGGCCCCTCCGAGGGACGCTTCGTCAACGCCCCGGCGGCCCGGCTGAGCGCGGTGCGCAGCGTGTCCAGGCCCTCGCCCGTGCGCGTCGAGCAGGGCACCACCGGCGCGCCCTCCAGGAACGAGCCCGCGGTGAGCGCGGCGAGGTCCGCCTCCACCAGCACGCGCCACTCCGGCCCGGGCTCCGCCAGCAGGTCCGACTTGGTGAGCGCGACGACACCGGCGCGCACGCCCAGGAGCCGGCAGATGTCCAGGTGCTCGCGCGTCTGGGGCATCACGCCCTCGTCGGAGGCCACCACCAGCACGGCCAGGTCCACGCCGCCCGCGCCCGCGGCCATCGCCTTCACGAAGCGCTCGTGGCCGGGCACGTCCACCACGCCCGCCACCGTGCCGTCATCCAGCGTCAGGTGCGCGAAGCCCAGCTCCAGGGTGATGCCCCGGCGCTTCTCTTCCTGGAGCCGGTCCGTGTCGATGCCAGTGAGGGCCTTCACCAGCGACGTCTTGCCGTGGTCGATGTGTCCCGCGGTGCCGACAATCATCGCCCCACCACGGCACCGCTCACGCCCCCGCCTTGTCCGGGTCCTCTTCGAAGCGCGCGTCACCCGCGCCGGGCGCGTAGTCCCACGGGAAGACGACGAGCGCGCCCGTCGTCAGCCCGGCGTAGTCCGGGGCGAAACCCTCCGGCTTCGAGATGAGGCACGCCGTCGACACCTGGGTGGCGCCCGCCTCGCGCGCCAGCGCCGTGGCCAGCGACAGCGTGTCGCCACTGGAGGCCACGTCGTCGACGATGAGCACGCGCTTGCCCTTCAGCTCGCGCGGCATCTCTCCGCTCGTCTTCGGCCCACCCTTCGGGCGCCCTTCGTCACCCCTGTCCCTGCTGCGACGGCTGATGCGCACCGGGAAGAACGCGCAGCCCAGCGCCGAGGACAGCGCGCCGCCGACGAAGACGCCACCGTGGGCCACGCCCACCACCGCCTCCGGCTTGAACGTCTTTCGGATGGCGTCGGCCAGGTGGTGCACGGCGCGGTCGAAATCCGCCCACGTCAGCTCCTTCACGCCCGCGGAGCGCTTGCCCGACTGGTCCTTTCCGGTGGGCTGACGCGGCGCTTCCACCTGCGGCGCCAGCACCAGGTCCGCGGGAATGGAGACGAGCTTCTGCGCCTGCTTGCGCTCCGCGGCGGACAACGACGCGGACGACGGCGCGACACGAGTCTTGGGAGAAGTCTTCTTCGAGGAGGACTTCGCGGTGGGCTTGCGCTTGCCCTGGGCCTTGGGCCCGGGCGATGCCCGCTTGGTGGCCACGGCGGTGAGCTCCGGCTGGGGTGCGGCCCCGTCATACCCCGGGGACCGCGCCCTGGCCACATCCCGCTGAAGCCCGCGCCTCGATACACCCCGACGACACACCGGGGTGACGGCTCAGCCGCTCGCGTCAGGCCGCCAGCTTCTCCTCCACCATGCGGTCCGCCACCTGCTCCGGACGAAGGCTGGACTCCTTCGCGCGCCGCAGCACCGTGTCGATGGTGTCGAAGATGTTGGACGCCCGGGCGTAGGCCTTCTCCCGGTCATACCCCGCCCACTCCTGGGCCACGTTGATGAGGCCCCCGGCGTTGGCCGCGTAGTCCGGCACGTAGAGGATGCCTCGTCCGGCGAGCTGCTCCCCGTGTCGCATGGTGAGCAATTGATTGTTGGCCGCCCCGCACACCGCCTTCACCTTGAGGAGCGGCAGCGTGGCGTCGTTGATGGCACCGCCCAGCGCGCAGGGCGCGAAGACGTCCGCCTCCATGCGGTGCAGCGTGTCCGCGTCCACCGCCGTCGCGCCGTACTCCTTCACCGCGTGCGCCACGCTGGCGGCGTTGATGTCGCTGACCCAGACCTTGGCGCCGCGCTCGTGCAGCTCCTTCACCAGGTACATGCCCACGTGGCCCACGCCCAGCACCGTGACGCGCAGCCCCTTGAGGTCCGGGCGGCCGAAGACGTGCTTCGCCGTGGCCTCCATCGCGCGCGCCACGCCGTACGCCGTCACCGGTGACGGGTCTCCGCTGCGCTCCTTCAGGCCGACGACATGCTTCGTGTGCTTGCGCACGTGCTCCATGTCGTCCGTGCTGGTGCCGCTGTCCTCGGTGGTGATGTAGCGGCCGCCGAGCGACTCCACCGCGCGACCGAAGGACTCGAACAGCTTCGCCCGGTCGAAGTTGCCGCGCGGCAGCATGATGACGGCCTTGCCGCCGCCGTGAGGCAGGCCCGCGAGCGCCGCCTTGTATGTCATGCCGCGCGCCAGCCGGAGCGCGTCCGCGACGGCCTCCTCCTCGCTGGTGTACGTCGCCAACGCGCGCGTCCCACCCAGCCCGGGGCCCAGCCGCGTGTTGTGCATTCCGACGATGGCCCGCAGGCCCGTCCGGGAGTCGCTGAGCAGATGGACGGCTTCGTAGCCGCCCTCGAGCAATTGCGTGAAGTAACTCATGGCGCGCGGCCTCTACCGAGGCCACGCACCCAAGTCAAACCGTGCCGCTCTCCAACATGCCGCGAATGACATCTCCAGGAATGACATAGCGCGTCGTGCAGAATTGGCACGTGGCCTCCGCCTGTCCTTCCTTCTCCAGGAGGTCCTGCAACTCCTCACGACCCATCGCGAGCAGCGCGCGCTTCACGCGGTCCTCGCTGCACGAGCAGCCGAAGCGCAGCGGATAACGAGACATCACCTCGAAGTCCGCTTCCGGCAACAGCGCGCGCAACACCGCGGCCCCACCGGACGCCGCGTGCGTCAGGAGCACCGACGTGGCGTCACGACGCAGCCGCTCACCCAGCGCCTGGAAGGTCTCCAGGTCCGCGCCGGGCAGCGGCTGGAGGAGCAGGCCTGCGACCACGCCCAGCGACTCCGTCTTGCCCTCGACCTGGATGGGGAGCTGCGCCAGCACCAGGCGGGAGGGGAGCTGATCCGACTGATGGAAGTAGCGCTCCAGGTCCTCCGCGAGGTCGAAGCGCTCCAGCTCCACCGACGAGCGGTAGTGCTCACCGCCGCCCAAATCCCGCAGCACGGACAGGAAGCCCTTGTTCCCCAGCACGGGACGCCACTGGTACTGGTCGTCGCCACCCACGTACTCGACGAGGGTGTTCTTCACGTAGCCCCGCACGAGGCCGGACGTGTCGCCGTCCACGAAGAGGCCCCGCAACGGCCCGTCGCACTCCACCTGGAGGTTGACGCGGGACTCGCCCTTCTGGAGCGCGCCCAACAGGGCGGCGGCGGTGAGGGCCTGGGACAGCAGCGCCGCGGCGGCGGGGGCCGTGTGGTGGGTGGCGCGGGCCTGACGGGACAGGTCCGTGGTGAGCGCCAGCACCACGCGCGCATCGGACTTCTTCAGCAATCCACTGACGAGCTCATCGGACATGGCAGAGCGACTTAGCGTGCCCGAGCCGGCCGTGCCCACCCACGTCGGAGGGCGGACGCCCCGTCGCATGCTGGCCCGGCAGCAGGGCCACCCAGGGTGACGCATAAGGCCAGGCTTATGCCTCCGTGCGCGACGGCTGCCATGCGGGGATGCGGAAGAAATCCAGCGTCCTGGCCGGAACGGCTATAAACCGCCCTCCGACAGTCACCCGACTTTGACTTGGGGCGCGGCCACTTGCCCGCGCGCCATCGCTGGAGACCCGATGAGCACCCAGGCCGCCACAGCCGACGCCGTTCCGACGAAGACTCCGCTCCTCAAGTCCCGCCTGGGCTCGTTCCTCGCGGTGGTGCCCCTGACGTTCTGGGTCGTCAACCACCTCTGGGACAACCTCTCCGCGTTCGGCGGGGCGGTCGCGTGGGAGAAGTCCGTCACCACGTACGCCAACCCGTTTTCGATGTACCTCTCCTTCGTCATCGTGCTGCTGCCGCTGCTGTTCCACACCGGCTGGGGCATCGTCCGGCTCCTCAGCTTCCGGCCGAACAACAACCGGTACAACAACTACGGCAACTTCAAGTTCATCCTCCAGCGCGTGAGCGCCCTGGGTGTGCTCGCCTTCCTCGGCGCCCACATCTGGCTGGCCTTCCTCCAGCCCCGGCTCATCGGGGGACACCCGGAGGCGTTCACCGACATCGCCCGGGAGATGCACTTCCACGGCCCCACACTCATCGTCTACCTGCTGGGCACGCTGGGCACCGCGTACCATCTGGCCAACGGCCTCCAGGGCTTCGGCATGGGCTGGGGCCTGTTGGGCAGCGAGCGCGCCATGCGCCGCTTCGAGCCGGTCACCATCATCATCTTCCTGCTGCTGACGGCGATGAGCTGGAGCGCCATCTACGCGCTCTATACCGCGGGCGCCGCCTTCGGCCCCTCGAACCCGTAGCCTCAAAAGGACACGGCGCCCGCCACGAAGCGAGGGCGCCGTACTCCCTTCGCCGCAGCCCTGAAAAGCACACCGGCCGCCCCCGAGACTTCCGGGGAGCGGCCGGTTCGTTTCTGGAGTGCCGCGCGGCTCGCGCGACGCCGCTCAGAACGGGATGTCGTCCTCGCCGTTGCCGCCGCCACCGCCGGAGGAGGGACCGCCCATGCCGTCATCCATGGGAGGCGGCTGGCCGTAGTCGTTGTTGTCCATGCCGCGCGACTGACCGCCACCACCGGACTGCCGGCGCCCACCACCACCGCCACCCGCGCCGTCCCCGGCGTCACGGCCACCCAGGAACGTCACCGCGTTGGCCACGACCTCCGTGGTGTAGTTCTTCCGGTTCTCCTTATCCATCCACTCGCGCGTCTGCAGGCGGCCCTCGACGTAGCACTGCCGTCCCTTCTTCAAGTACTCGCCGCAGAGCTCCGCGAGCTTTCCCCAGACGACGATGCGGTGCCACTCGGTCCGCTCCTGCTTCTGGCCGTTCTTGTCCTGCCAGCTCTCGCTGGTGGCGATGCGGAAGTTCGCGACCGCCTGACCGCCCGGGGTGAACCGCACTTCGGGGTCCGCACCCAGGTTGCCGATGAGGATGACCTTGTTCACGCCTCCTGCCATGACTGCTCCCTCTGACTTTCCGTCGAGCTCCCCTCCACCACGGAGAGGGTCTGCACACCTGCCGGGCATCAGCCCTGGCAGGTTGCCTCCGACGTATAGCAGTGCGGCCTGACATTTCCAGAAGGCGGTCCCCTGGTACCCGGCTCGCCCGGAAGGCGGCCCCACGGGCGAGGAGACGACGGTGGAAAGGTGCGGGAGGGCACCACCCGGCAGGTGGCACCCGCCCACCCGGTACTACCCGCCCGGACGCGTCTCCGCGGTGCGCGACGCATCAGGAGCACTGCCCGTGTTGCGCGGGGGCGGAGGAGTCGAGGAGCCCCCCGCCGGCGCCACCACCTGCACCGGCGCGCCGCCCTCGGGCGGACGGGGCGCCTTGGCCTCCGCCACCTTCTGCGACAGCGTGGAGTCCAGCCCCTTGGCGAACGTCGCCACCTGGGGGTCCGCCGCGCCCTGCATCCTGCGCAACGACTTCCAGAAGGGGTGGTCCGCCTGCCCCGCCTGCACCAGCGCGCGAGCCAGCAGCGTCGAGGACGACTCCCGGTCCGCCGGAGCCGCCGCGCGCAGCGCCACCACGAGCTCCTCCGGCGCCGTGCGAGCCACCTCGCCCAACGCCACGGACATCTCCGACTGCGCCTGGGCATCCACGCCCGTGGCGCCCGCCAGCTCCAGCACCCGGGCCAGCGCCTCCGTGTTACCGCCCGCCGCCAGCTCCACCATGCTGGTGACGCCGGGCACCTCCACGGACAGCACTCGCGCCACCTCCCTCAGCCGGCCGTACACGTCATTGCCCGCCGAGTAGCTGTCCAGGAGCGTGCGCGCCCCCAGGTAGTCATGCGGGTTGGACTGGTAGAGGCTCTCCGCCAGCACCGCGCGCACCGCCGGGTCCCTCTCGCTGCGCCACGCCGTGCGCAGGAAGCCCAGGTTGCGCTGGTCTCTCTGCCGGCCCAGGTCCAGGTACGTCTTGATGCGGGCCGCCACGTCGTCGATGGCGCCCGACGGCTTGCCCCCATCCGCCAGGGAGGCCACCGCGCTGGAGGGCCCCAGGCTGGAGCCCGTGGCGGCCACCGCCGCGCCCAGCGCGTCCAGGCCCGCGACGATGGGCCCGGCACGGCCAGCGAAGTCGTTCACCATCATGGAGAAGGAGAAGCGCTCACCACCCGCGCTCGTCACGTAGCCGCTCAGCGCGGAGACGCCCTCCAACGTGCCCGTCTTCGCGCGCAGCTTGCCCACCGCTTCGCTGCCCTCGAAGCGGTACTTCAGCGTGCCGTCCTTGCCGGCGATGGGCACCGAGGACAGGTACTCCGGCGCGAAGGTGAAGCGCGTGTGCATGTAGCGCAAGAGCTTGTTGATCTGCGCGGCGGAGAAGCGGTTCGCGTCGTTCAGGCCGCTGCCGTTCTTCATGACGTACGTGCCGCGGGGGATGCCCACGTCGCGCTCCAGGAACTGCTCCACCACCTCCACGCCCTTGGTGAAGGAGCCCGGCTGGCCGCGCCCCTCCGCGCCCATCGTCTTGAGGAGCTGCTCGGCGACGAAGTTGCTGGAGAGCTTGTTGAGGCGCTTGAGCATCACGTCGAACGTGTCCGACTGGGCCACGTGCACCATGCGCGCCTTGGACGGCGTCAGGCCCGTCTTCACCCGGCCCTTCACCTTCATGCCGCGCGTGTTCAACAGCTGCTTGAGCGTCTGGCCGAAGTACATGGGGGGGTTGTCGATCTTCTTCCAGACGCTGACGGCCCCGCCGCGCTCGGGCGGCACCTGCCCGCGCACCACGATTTTCTGCTGCGGGCCCGCCGGGTCCGACGTCACGGAGACGCGCCGCGCGCGCTTCGCGCCGGTGGACAGCTGGTTGTCGACGACGAAGTAGTCGCTGGGGGGCTCCATCTCCACGGTGCCCTTGGCGCCGGGGCTCGCGCCGGGGCGCAGGAAGATGGCCGCCGCGTTCCAGTTGAGGCTCAGCGCGCCGGTGGGCGCCATGTACGCCCGGTCCGAGTCCTCCTGGTCATACCCGGGCGGCGTGCGCTCGGCGTCGAACCAGGAGTCGTCCACGACGATGTCCCCCACCTCGCGCAGACCCGAGTGCCACAGCTCCGACACCACGCCCCACAGGCGCTCGGTCGTCATGGACGGGTCGCCCTTGCCGCGCACGTAGAGCGTCTTCACCTTGCCGTCCGCCGGCATCTCCGGCTCGACGAGGAACTCCGTGTCATAGCGGAACTCCGGCCCGAGCGTCGCCAGCGCCGCCGCGGACGTGACGAGCTTCACGTTGGACGCCGGGTTGAGCAGCTCGTCCGCGTTGTGGGTGAACACCACCGTGCCGTCGTCCAGGCTCTGCATGTGGACGCCCACGCGGCTCACCTTGAGCGGCGCGCGTTGCAACACTTCGAGCAACGCGGCCCGCAGGGCTTCGCGGTCCGCGCGCTTCTCGGCGGAGGTGGGGGGCGCCGCGAGGGCACCGTGTGGAAGCAGCAGGGAAACGATGGCCAGCGCGGCCAAGAGGTGTCTGGCTCGAAGAACCTGCACGCACGCTCCGGGGAAGTCGGCGGCCATTATGGGGAAGGGCGCGAAAGCACGGCAAGGGAGAGGGGGTGCGGGAGTCCACGGTTGGGCGCTCGCTCTACCGCCAAGTGGAAATTGGCGCCCCCCACATGTGGACTTCTTTTCACTGCGGTCCTCCCAGCGCCCAAGATGCCGATGACAGCCAGGCGCATCATGAGGGGTGCCCCTGACAGCCGTGGAGGAAACTTCGATGAGAGCGGTGGTGCAGCGGGTGCTGGAGGCATCGGTGACGGTGGACGGGCAACGGGTGAGTGACATCGGCCCCGGCCTGCTGGTGCTCCTGGGGGTGGGCAAGGGCGATACGGAAGCGGACGTGGCGTGGATGGTGGAGAAACTCGCCACACTGCGAATCTTCGAGGACGCCGCCGGGAAGATGAACCTCTCCCTGGAGGACACCTCCCGCCAGCTCATCGTCGTCAGCCAGTTCACCCTCTACGGAGACGCGCGCAAGGGCCGACGCCCCAGCTTCATCGACGCCATGGAGCCCACTGTCGCCAAGGCCCTGTACGAGCGCGCCTGCGAGGGCCTCCGTCAGCGCGGGCTCACCGTGGGCACCGGCATCTTCGCGGCGGACATGAAGGTGGCGCTCGTCAACGACGGGCCCGTCACCCTCATCCTGGACAGCCCGGCTCCGGCTCCGACTTAAATCCGGACGGTGCTGCCCTTGGTGACGAGCGCGGCCAGGCCCTGCTTGGCCATCGCCGCCTGGCGGATGTGCGTGGTGAGCGCGCCCAGCTCCCGAATCCAGCTCGCCGCGCGAGGCCCCAGCCCGGAGAAGGCCACCGTCAGCGGCGGAGGCTGAGCCAGCTTGCCCAGCCAGTAGCCGAGCACCTCGTCCTTCTCCGGCAGCGACGGCAGCTTCATGCGCTCCTGCTCGCGGGCGATGAGCCGTTCCAGCTTGCGCGGCAGGTTCACCTGCCAGTGCGCCACCGCGCGGGCCGGGCGCCAGGCCCAGTCGGCGAAGGCGAAGCGCTCGGTGGGGAAGTACTCGCCCCGGCCCTGGGTGACGAAGACGCGGTCCGGGGGGAACTCCGGGAAGGGGTCCCATTGCCCCGCCAGCAGCGAGGCCAGCCCCATGTCCGCCAGGGGCCTGAAGCGGAAGCCGTCGCGCACCTCGCGGGCGCCCTTCGAGTCCCAGTACGGGTAGTTGGGCTCCTCCAGCATCAGCGACAGGTGCAGCGCCTCGTCCCAGGCGTCCGCGTAGCCGGCGTGCTGCGTGCCCACCTCCCAACCCGTGGGGCCTTCCTTCCAGGGGAGGAAGGCGAGCCTGTCCACCAGGTCCGACCAGGGGTCCGCGTCCACCGAGCCCAGGCCCCCGGGTACCGCCGTGGCCAGCATCCGCTCGCAGAGAATCCGCGCCTGCACGTCGCCCAGCGTCTCCAGGAGCGACTCCAGGGCCCCCGTCGCGTCACCCATGGCGCGCGCGAGGAACGGGAGCACCTGCTCGTGGAAGAACCGGTCGTTGATGGGCCGCAGCACCACGTCCATGTCGTCCCCCCCTGGGGACAGCCCCTCAGGGCCGTGCGTCTTCCTGGATGATGAGCTCGTGGATGGCCGCGGCCGTGGTCGCCTCCAGGATGGAGGCTCGGAAGCGGGGATTCTTGAAGAGGCGGGAGATGCGAGCCAGCGCCTTGAGGTGCACCCCCGCGCTGTTCTCCGGGGCCACCAGCGCGAAGAACAGGTGGGTGGCCTTGCCGTCGATGGCCTCGAAGTCCACGCCCGCCCGGGACACGCCGAAGGCCGCCTGGAGCTGCGTCATGCCCGGCAGCTTGCCATGGGGGATGGCCACGCCCTCGCCGATGCCGGTGCTGCCCAGCTTCTCCCGCTCGCGCAGCACCTCCACCAGACGGTCTTCCTGAAGCAGGGGGTGGGCTCGCACCAACGTGGCGCTCAGCTCGCGCAACACCTCCTGCTTCGTCCGCGACTGCATGTCCGCGATGACGGCTTGGGGGCTGAGGAACTCGGCGATTCTCACTGACGCTCCCGCGCTGGCGCTCCTGAGATGGCGGCAATTACTCCTCACCCTCGATTCGCGCAAGGGTCGCCTGACGTCCTGGCCCCACGGCCGCTCACTGCGCATCAGGGACCCAAGGGCCTTGGGTCGCCCCCAGGCCCCCCCTCCCCGGTCGTCCCAGGGGGCGATATGCGCCTCGAGGGCCGCCGTTTCCCGCCGTGAATCCTCGAATCGAAGCAGGAAGGGAGCGACCGCCATGAAGCGAACGCTGTGCTCGAGCCTCGTCGTGATTTCGGTGTGGGCCACCGGCTGCGCCACCACCGCGTCTCCAAGGGGCATGGCCCTGGGAGACGCCGCCGAGGAATCCCTGCTGTTGCAGGGCGACGCCATCACCGGGCCCAGCTCCACGCTGAGCATCTCCGCCAACGCCATGCACGGCCGCTACCGCAGGGACCCCGTCTCGCTCCAGTGGGACTACCAGAAGCTGACCGGCTCCGTGGGCCACCAGGCGACGCGGCTGGAGCTGGCCGAGGGAGATGACACCCGCGTCTGGGGCACCTTCGGCGGGCTGGCGGTGGACCTCACCGAGGACGGCACGTACCTGCACGGCCGCGTGGGGCCCTGCGCCTACGTGCTGAAGCGCGAGGGGGACACCCTGGCGGGCATCCGCGAGTGCGGCAGCGCCGTGGAGAAGGACGTCACCCTGGCCTTCCCCGCGACGCTCCACCGGCGCTCCCTGGGAGAGCGGGCCGCGCTGATGACGCTGGCGCTCGTCAACACGCGGGCGCCCGTGGTCACCACCGCGATGACCGTCGCCAGCATGGCGGGTGACGCGCGCAACGAGCAGGCTTTCAACTCCTGCAAGAAGGTCCCGTGAGGAACTGACGGGCGCTCGTCGCCACGAGGTGCCCAGGGCGCGCTCCATCTCCCGGGGGAGGGGTGGAGCGCGCCGTCTTTTTCCGGCCGATATGCCTTTCGCGCGCTGTCGTTCTTGGCGACGGATGCGCCAGTCGCCATTCCGGGCGACTGGGGGGACACCGGTGCGCGTGGCCGACCACGGGCGCTGGATGCTGCATCCATGAAGGAACGGCAACGCCCCCGTCACACACCGGACGGGGGTGTTCGCGCTCCGCCTCCTCGAGGGGGGTGGCGGAGCGCGACTCTTCCTCACTGGACTGGCTGACGGGCTCAGGTCCCCGTGGCGACGGCCAGGGCCGGCGGCTCGTGGGGTTCAATGAGGCCGTACTGGCCATCCTTGCGCCGGTAGATGATGCCCAGCGCGTCCGACTCCACGTTGTGGAAGACGTAGAAGTCGTTGTTCATCAGGTTCATCTGCATCACCGCCTCGTCCACCGACAGCTGCTTCACGGTGAGCTGGGTGGCGCGCACCACGCGCGTCGCGGCGGCATCGACAGGGTCGGCGGCCTTCGTCGTCGTGGACGACTCCACCGTGGACTGCGCGGCGATGAGGGCCAACTCCTCCACGTCCGGCACCTCGAAGACGGCGTGACGCACCTTCAGGCTGTTCACCAGGTCCTGGCGGTGGTGCACGCGCTCGCGGCCGTGATGCGTCTTCAGCTTGTCCCGGTAGCGGCGCAGCTGGCGCTCGATTTTGTCCATCGCCAGGTCGATGGATGCGTACATGTCATCGCTCTCAGCCCTCCCGCGCAGCACCCAGGCGCCGGATTGGATGGTGATGTCCGCGTGGTGGAGGTGACGCTCCAGGTACAGCACGACGTGTGCCTCTCCTGCTCTGTCCAACAGCTTGTTCACCCGCTCGACCTTCTCGCGTGCGTATTCCTTGAGAGAATCCGACGCCCCGAACTGACGGAAGGTGATGTTGAACTGCATGCGTGGCTGCCTCCTAGGGTGAGGGGAGCTGCGTGACAGATCAGAAACTTCTGACCTCGGGAAAGCAACCCGTCCCCCCACGTTGCCTCTTCCCGAGCGCACCACGCGTCCGGGGGCTGACAACCCGGCGTCGCTGGCCCGCATTCATGCGGGGCACCAGACTCTTCAACCCCTCGGAATCACGCGTTGGAATCACGCGCCGCGCCATGCGCCGGGTATCTCGCGACACAGGCTCAGGCGAGCAGCCTGCTCACTGCACCGCCACCACCTGCTCTTGCGAGTGGTAGTAGGAGCCCCGGCAGGCGGCCACGCCCGAGCACTCCGTCACCTCTCCCTGCACGGTGCCGCTCAAGGTCAGCAGATGCGTGGCCGCGCCCAGCTGCGAGGGAACGGTGAAGGTGATTTTTCCGCCCTCGCGCGTGATGGTCATCCCCGCGGTGACGGCGCCGCCCTCGGGCAGGAGCGTGGCGGCGGCGGCGTTGAGCAACTCGTTCGTTGGATTCCACTGGAACGAGTACGTCTGGCCCCGCAGCAGTCGCGTCGCCGTCCCCGTGAAGGAACGCTTCGCCTGCCCCTCCTTCATCGTGAGGGTGACGGTGGCGCTCGCGTCCTGGAAGACGATGCGCGCATCCGTGGGCGGCAGCGCCTCCCAGGCATCGGGGTCGAAGTCGAAGAAGGCCCGCGTGGGCAGGCACACGTCGCGGCCCGCCGTGGCATCGACACCGCCCTGCTCCAACCGCATGGCCTGGCCGTTGAACGTCGCGGTGGCGCCGTCGTTCAGCCGGGTGCACCGGTCTCCATCCGCCTGGGAGAACGTCACCGTGACGCGGTGGGAGCCCGGGGCCTGCTCCACTTCGAACAGGTCCACGTCCGCGTGCGAGTACGTGAGCGTGCGGTCCGAGAGCCCCGCGAGGTCCACGGTCTCCGTGGTGACGTCGTCACCACAGCCCGACAGCAACCCGAGCGCGACGAGGACTCCCGATACCGCGCCAAAAGGGAAACGAGAGGAAGAGTGCATGCGGGTCGCACCCTATACCCACCGCCCCGGCCCCCTGGGAGCAGAACGGCGCCGGGCCGTCACCTTTCCCACCCCCACGCCTGCCCGCCTGTCCGCTAGCCCGCTTGCTGGAGGAAGCCCTCCAGCCGAGCTTTCACTTCCGGCCACTCCGTGTCGATGACGCCGTAGTACGCGCTGTCACGCACCACCCCGCCGCGCACCAGCACGTGGTTGCGGAGGATGCCCTCGAATTTCGCGCCCATCCGCTCAATCGCCGCGCGCGAGCGAGCGTTGCGCCGGTCCGTCTTGAGCTGCACGCGCATGACGCCGAGCGTGTCGAAGGCGTGGCACAACAACAGGTATTTGGCCTCGGTATTCACGCGCGTGCGCCACACCCGGCGACCCAGCCACGTCCAGCCAATCTCCAGCGTCCGGTGCTCGCGCTGGATGTCCAGGTAGCTGGTGGTGCCCACGACGGCCCCCGTCTCGCGCTCCACGATGACGAAGGGGCGCTCCGTGCCCCGCTCCGCCGCGCCGAGCGCCCGGGTGATGAAGCGCTCCACGTCCTCCAGCGAGCGCAGCACCACCGAGAAGTTCGTGAAGATGTCGTCCTCGCACAGCGCGGCCAGGGCCGGGGCGTGCCCCAGCGTCATGGGCTCCAGGCGCACCGCGCGCCCCTCCAGGACCACGGGCGGAACGACGAGGGGCACGAGCGCCCTGCGAGGGGCGTCGGCATCCGTGGGAAAAGAAAAAGGGGCGCTCATGGCGCCCCCGAATCTCATCCTCCGGAAAGCCGGAGGAAAGAGCCACTTGTCACGGACTCAGTAGTACCGCTTGCGCTTGCTGCTCGGGAGGATGCCCAGCACCTCGCGGTACTTGGCCACCGTGCGCCGCGCGATTTCGGTGCCCTGCGAGCGCAGGAGCTCCACAATCTTCTGGTCCGAGTACGGGTTGCGCGCGTCCTCCGCCGATACGAGCTGCTTGATGTGGTGCTTCACCGCCTCGCTCGCGGTGTCCTCGCCGGACACGCGGGAGATGGACGAGTTGAAGAAGTACTTCAGCTCGAAGATGCCCTGCGGCGTGTGCACGTACTTGCTCGTCGTCACGCGGCTCACCGTGGACTCGTGCATGCCGATGTCCTCCGCCACGTCCCGGAGGATGAGCGGCTTCAAGTGGGCGATGCCCTTGTCCAGGAAGTCCTTCTGGAACTTCACGATGCTCTCGGTGACTTTGTAGATGGTCCGCTGCCGCTGGTGGATGGAGCGGATGAGCCACACCGCGCTGCGCAGCTTGTCCTGGATGAAGTCCTTCGTCTGGCCAGGGCCCACCGCGCCGTTCTTCAGCGCGTTCCGGTACGTGCCGGAGATGCGCAGCTTGGACAGGCCGTCATCGTTGAGCACCACCGTGTACTCTTCCCCCATTTTGTAAACGAACACGTCGGGGGTGATGTACTGCGCGTCGTCGCCGCTGAAGTTGCGGCCCGGCTTCGGGTCCAGCTTGGGGAGCAGCTTCACCGCCTCCACCACCTCTTCCAAGCTGACCTTCAGGTCCTTGGCGATGGCGGGCAGGTTCTTGCTCTCCAGGTACTTCATGTGCCGCTTGATGATGAGGCCCAGGAGCGGCGCGTGCGGCTCCTTCATCCCCTGCAACTGGATGAGCAGGCACTCCTGCAAGTCGCGCGCGCCGCAGCCCCGGGGCTCCAGCATCTGGATGCGCCGCAGGGTGCGCTCGGCCACGTGCATGGGCACGTCCGCCTCGTTGCACAGGCGGATGAGCGGGTCGCCCTCCACGTCCGGCAGCTTCAGGTAGCCGTCGTCATCCAGGTTGCCGAGGATGAGCATGGCCACGCGGCGCTCGGCGTCGTTCAGGCGCAGCGTGCCGAGCTGCTCCTGGAGCTGGTCGACCAGGTCCTCCTTCTTGACGAGGTTGGCCTCGAACGACGGAAGGTCGTCCGTGGCCACGTTCCCCTTGTTGGAGGCGGTGGTCTGCTCGTTGAACTGGTAGCTGTTGAGGTACGCCTCCCAGTCGATTTCCGGGGGGCCGTCGCCGTCCGCCTTGAACTCCGTGGCCGTGTCGCTCGTGGCCGCCGGCATGTCCCCGTCCCGGGGCATCTCGACGTTGTCCGCCTCCAGCGACGCTTCCCCGGGCTCCTTGTCCCCCACGTCGCCCGGTGCCTGTTCGTCCGGCTGCTCCAGGAGTGGATTCTGATCCATCTCCTCGCGGACCTGCTCCAACAGCTCCATGCGGGAGAGCTGAAGCAGCTTGATGGCCTGCTGGAGCTGGGGCGTCATCACCAGCTGCTGCGCAAGCTTCAGGCTTTGTTTGAGTTCCATCGCCATGAGACAGGGTCTCCCCGAGTGATTCAGCCCCTACACAACACGGGACCAATCAAAGACCGTGCCAACGTAACAAGGCACCCTGACGCCGTCTAGTGGTGCAATCGTGGTCCCTTGCTTGCATATTCAAAATTCCACAAGGAAACCAATACCTTACACGCACTGGGCGTGATTCGGCCGTGTTGACCGGTCGACGCAAAAGCGAGGCCAACGCAGTCTATGCATTCGGTTGGCCGAAGGCCAGCCGTCCTCACAAGGGCTGCTGGAGGCGGAACCGTTCTCCCAGGTAGACGGCTCGGGCCCGGGGAGAGGCGGCAATCTCGGCGGGCGTCCCCTCTTCGAGGATCTGCCCCTGTGTGATGATGTAGGCGCGGTCACAGATGCCCAGGGTGTCCTGGACGTTGTGGTCGGTGATGAGGACGCCCAGTCCACGCTCCCGGAGCAGGAAGATCTGCCGCTGCAGGTCGCCCACGTTGATGGGGTCCACGCCGGCGAAGGGCTCGTCGAAGAGGATGAAGCGGGGCTCGGGCAGGAGGCTCCGGGCAATCTCCGCGCGGCGGCGCTCGCCACCGGAGAGGGTGCCGCCCAGGGACTCGGCGACGTGGGTGAGGCCGAACTCCTCCAGGATGGCGGTGGCGCGTGTCTCGCGGGCGCGCTTGTCCAGGCCCTTCTGGAGCTCCAGCACGGCCAGGAAGTTGTCGCGCACGGTGAGCTTGCGGAAGACGGACGCTTCCTGGGGCAGGTAGCCCACGCCCCTGCGCGCCCGGCGGTGCATGGGCAGGTGCGTGAGGTCCTCGTCGCCCACGCGCACGCGGCCCGCGTCGGGCGTCACCAGGCCCACCACCATGTTGAAGCTCGTCGTCTTGCCGGCGCCATTGGGGCCCAACAGGCCCACCACCTCGCCCGGGGCCACGGTGAAGGAGACGCCGTTGACGACCTGGCGACCGCGGTAGGCCTTCTTCAGGCCATCGGCGTGCAGCTTCCCGTCGCTCATCGTGGAGCAGCTTCCTGGGGCTGCGCGGGCGTCGTGCGAGCGGGCGTGCCCTTCTTCTTGCCAGGCGCGGGGGCCGACGGCGGGGACTCGAAGATGATGACGGCGTTCTCCACGTCGAGTCGCTCGCTGCCCAACGTGAGGCGCACCTTCGTCCCACGCATGTACGTCGTCCCCTGGCGCGCCTCGGGCGTGCCCGTGACGATGAGGACTCCGCTGGCCACGTCGTACTCGGCGCGCTCGCCCCGGGCCATGCGGTCGCCGTCCACCGCGTGCACTCCGCCGGTGCACACCACGCGCGTCACCACGCGTGACGCGGCGAAGTAGGCAATCATCCGGTCGCACTTCAAATCCAGGGTGCGGTGCTTCACCTTCACGTTGCCGGTGAGCGTCGCCTGCGACTTGCCGCCCTCGATGAGGTCGGCGTTGATTTGCACCGGCTCCTTCAAATCCACCGGCCCCAACGGGCCCTGGCTCGGGCTCGCCGCTGGAGTGCCCGCGTCCGCGACGGGAGGCGTCGTCCCGCCATCCACGGGCGTGGCCGCGACGGCGGGCATGGGCTGCGCCACGAAGAACGCCATCACGAGGAACTCAATCACGCTCAGCCGCTCCCAGCACGGTCTCCACCGAGCCTTCGAAGTTGAATGTCTCATCCGGGAAGGACAGTGAGAAACGGTCCGCCCGCAGTCGGTACGCCGGCCCTCGCACCTGCACGCCCTCGTTGCCATGCGCGCCCTTCTGGACGGCGTCGTAGGTCAACCGGGGCGTGTTCACCACCATCCCCTCGCCCGTGCGGACGACGACGCCCCCCGAAGCCACCAGTTGCTTGGACGCGAGGCTGCCCTCCATATTCGGAGCGCTGATGTCCATGCCCGCCGACGTGCCCACCGACATGCCCTCCTCCGTCGTGCCCGGAGGCATGCGCAGCGTCGCGTTGGTGGCCTGCACATCGCCCCCCGCGCGCTGGTAGGTGAGCTGCTCGGCCTCACCCGACAGCGTGAGGCGCTCGCCCTCGTAGGACATCAGGCGCGCGCCATGGAGCACCACCTGGGGCGGGGGCTCCCGCGGGGGCCCCTCCGTCTGGCGGCGCGGGGAGCACGCCGCGACGAGCAGGCAGGCGGCGAGGAGTCGGACGGACAGGCGCGGCACGGGGGCGTTCTATCACCGGGCGGTGGCGTGCGCCGCCTCGACAAGCACGGGTTGTGGGGCCACGGGAGGTCGCGTCTTCCAGCGCTGGTGCATCCACACCCACTGTTCGGGGGTGCGCCGGATGGCCGCCTCGATTCGCGCGGACAGGGCCTGGGTGAGCTCCAGCGCCGCCACTTCGCGGTCCTCGCTGACGGGCACGGGCACCTCCTCCATCGACAGCCGGTAGCCCCCACCCTCCACGCGGTGGCAGAAGCCCGTCACCACCGCCGCGCCCGTGCGCACCGCCAGGTCCGCCGCCGCGCGAGGCGTGGCCGCCAGCTCCCCGAAGAAGGGCACGAAGAGCGACTGCACCTTGGTGTCCTGGTCGATGAGCAGGCCCAGAATCTCGCCGGCCCGCAGCGCGCGCAGCATGGCCCGCGCCGCGCCGTCCTGGCCGCGCCAGATGCTGCGCACCCCACCCCGCGCCCGGAAGCGCTCCACCAGCACGGTGAGCCGGGGGTCCGTGGTCTCCTTCGCGATGCTCTGGCTCGGGTAGCCCGCGCGGGCCACGCGGCGGGCGAGCAGCTCCCAGTTGCCCACATGGCCGGAGATGAAGACCACGCCCTTGCCTCGCGCCAGGGCCGCGTCCAGCACGGCCCGGTCCGCGTCCGGCCAGGCCACCAGTTGCTCCAGCCCCCGGTCCAGGGCGCCGGTGCAGGCCACCTCCAGCGCCGCGGCGCCCAGGTGCCGGAACGAAGCGCGGCCCAGGGCCTGCCGCTCCGCGTCGGACTTCTCCGGGAAGGCCACGGCCAGGGACTTCAAGGCCTTGCGGCGCTCCCCACCGGCCAGCGTGTAGGCAAGTCCGCCCAGGCGGAAGCCCAGGGCCCGGGCCCAACCCAGCGGGAGGGGTTGAAGGCACAACAGGACGCTCCGGATGAGCAGGTACCGGAGGAAACGTTTCAGGCGCTTTGCTAAGGGGGGATGCTCCACAGTCGCTCCATACCCCATGCGCGAATACAACTTCGACGGGCTCGTCGGTCCTACCCACAACTACGCAGGCCTGTCGCCCGGTAACCTGGCGTCACAGAGCCATGTCGGAGAGCCGAGCCATCCCCGCGAGGCCGCGCTCCAGGGTCTGGAGAAGATGCGCTTCGTCTCCAGCCTGGGCGTCGGACAGGCGGTGCTGCCTCCCCAGCCGCGCCCCTCGCTGCGCGCCCTGCGGGCCCTGGGCTTCACCGGCACCGACGAGGAGGTCATCACCCGCGCCGCGCGAGAGGGCGAGCACCTGCTGCGGCTCACCTCCAGCGCCTCCTCCATGTGGACGGCCAACGCCGCCACCGTGGCCCCCAGCACGGACACGGCCGATGGCCGCGTGCACCTGACGCCCGCCAACCTGTCGCAGATGTTCCACCGCGCGCTGGAGGCGGACACGACGCACTCGGTGCTGCGCTCCATCTTCTCCAACGAGAAGCACTTCGCCGTGCACGCGCCGCTGCCGCCCGGCAGCCACTTCGCGGACGAGGGCGCGGCCAACCACACACGGCTGGCCACCCCGGGCCACCCGGGCGTGCACCTGCTCGCCTGGGGTCGCAGCGCGTGGCAGGACGTCCCTGGCCCCAAGCGCTTCCCCGCCCGGCAGACGCTGGAGGCGAGCCAGGCCCTGGCCCGGCTGCACCAGCTCGACTCGCGCTGCGTGCTCTTCCCGCAGCAGCACCCGGAGGGCATCGACGCGGGCGCCTTCCACACGGACGTGCTCGCGGTGGGCAACGAGCGCTTCCTCATGCTGCACGAGCTGGCCTTCGTGGATTATCCCGGCCTGCTCCAGGTGCTGCGCGAGAAGCTGGGGCCGGACTTCCGCGCGGTGGTGGCCAGCAGCGCGGAGCTGCCGCCCAAGGACGCGGTGAAGGCGTACCCGTTCAACTCGCAGGTGCTGACGCTGCCGGATGGGACGATGGCCATTGTCGCCCCGGTGGAGAGCCGCGAGACGCCCGCCGCGCGCGGCTTCCTGGACCGCATCCTCGCCGAGGACACGCCGGTGAAGGCCGTGCACTACCTGGACGTGCGCCAGTCCATGAACAACGGCGGAGGTCCCGCGTGCCTGCGCCAGCGCGTGTGGCTCACGGACACCGAGCGCCGGGCCATCGACGCCGACGTCTTCTACACACCGGCCCTGCACGAGTCCCTGGCCGCGTGGGTGCGCCGTCACTACCGCGAGGTGCTGCGGCCTCGTGACCTGCAGGACCCGAACCTGGCGCGCGAGACGATGACCGCGCTGGATGAGCTGACCCGCATCCTCAAGCTGGGAAGCGTCTACGACTTCCAGCAGTGAACCAGCGCCGCCTGCCCGCCTGCCCCAGCGACGAGGCGGCGGGCGCCTGGCGGATGGCCCTGATGTCGAGGGGCGCGGGGTGTGGTGGTCGGAACTGTCGGGGTGAGCACCTTTCCATCAAGGAGGTGACGCCCCGTGATTCCCGCATCCATCCAGCACTACCTGCAACACAACCGTGTCCTCTATGAGCGCTACTGGCACCCGCGTGCTGTCACTGCACAGGAACTGGCCCAGACGCTCCATGTCTCGGGTTGGCGCGTGGCCAAGTCCGTCATCGTCATGGCGGACCGACAGCCGTGGATTTTCGTCGTGCCCGCGGCGGGCACCGTGGACCTCGCGCGCGTGAGAGAGCTCCTGGGCTGTCGCACGGCGAGGCTCGCGACGGAGCGAGAGTTCTCCAACCACTTCCCTGACTGCGAGCTGGGAGCCGAGCCGCCCTTCGGCGAGATGTACGGGCTCCCCGTGGCGGTGGACGAGACGCTCAGCCTGACGGAGCACCTGCTCATCCGCGCGGGCTCTCACGAGGAGGCCCTGGAGATGCGCTTCCAGGACTTCGCCACGCTGGAGTGGCCGCTGGTGGCCTCGTTCATCCACGAGGGACTGCAGCAACCCGTCCCGTCGGTGATTCCCATCACTCCGCTGCTGATGGAGCTGGAAGCGCCGATGCCCGCCTGACCCGAGGTCCGCGGGCGCTAGGGCTCCACGGGAGGCTCTCTCGGGCCTCCCAGAAGGTGCTCCAGCTCCTGCGCCCTCGGGTCTTCCATCAGCTCCTTGCGACGGGCGGCCACCCGGGCTTCCTCGGCGGACTCCAGACGCGACACCCACGCCCGCGCGGCCTCGCGGGAGTCGGGCGGCAACAGGCCCAGGCCCTCGCGCACCGAGCGCGCCGCGGCGTCATAGCGACGCAGCGTCTCCTGCAACCGCGCCACCGCGAAGTACGCGTCTGGGCTCGGCACCAAGCGCGCCGCCGTCTGTCGTCGCTCCACGGCGCGCGTCAGAAAGCCCTCGCGCTCCAGGCCTTCCGCCTCCATCGACAGCAGCAGCGCCCGCTGGCGGTAGTCGGAGATGAGGCCGCCCACTGACTGGAGCGTCTCGCGAGCCCGCCGCGTCAGCCCCGCTTCCATCTGCCAGGAGGCCAGGGTGAAGGCCAACTCCACGTTGGCCGGGTGACGCGCCCGCAGCACCTCCACGGCCCCGAGCGAGGCGTCACGCTCGCCCTTGCCCTTGAGCACCTCGGCACGCAACAGCGCGGTGTCCAGTCGCTCCGGCTCGCGACGCTCGACCTCTGTGCAAGCGGCCTCCGCTTCCGACAGCTCCTTGCGCTGGAGTCGCAGGCGAGCCTCGCGTGCCCAGAGCTCCGTCACGCCGTGCTGCCCCTCGAAGTGCTCGCGGGCCCAGGCTCCGTAGGCCAGCGCCAGCTCCTGCCGTCCGGGCGTATTGCTCAGCGAGTCCATGAGTCGACCCGCCACCTCGGTCGAGGCCGGCGTCATCGATGACAGGTCCTCCACCGTGCGCGCCCGGCGAATCGCCTCGCCCAGGAGCGCGCCCGTGTCTCCGGCCTCATGCGCCAGCCGGTACTCCAGGAAGCCCTGCGAGCGTCGCCCCAGGGACAGCAGCGCGCGCCCCGCCACGCGATGGGACACGGAGTCTCGAGGGGCCAGGTACAGCGCGCGGTTGACGAAGGCCAGCGTGTCCCCCGCGCCTTCACCGCCGCGCGAGGCGTGGGCCGAGGCCACCAGTCGGTACAGCAGGTAGTCCGAGGGGTGACGGTCGATGAGCTCCAGGCCCTTCGCATGCACCGCGTCCACCGGTCCGCGAGCGGCGACGAGCGCCGCCAGCTCCGCCTCCGCGTCCGCGAGCCGATGCGCTCCCGGCACGAGCGCCAGCAACCCCACGCCCGTCAGCACGACGGCCGAGCCCAGCAACACCAGTGAGGGCGTCAGGCTGACCTGGGTGCCCTCCGTGGCCGTGGCCTTCCCGCGCTCGCGAGGCCGAGCCACCGCGCCCAGCACGAGCAGCGTGGCCACCGCGCAGGCCGGAAGCTCCCAACTGAAGTCGAAGAGGTTGTGCAGTCCGAGCGCGGCCACGCCCGACAGCGCCGCCAGCTCCAGCGCGTCCAGGTCACAACGGCGTACGAGCCGCACGAAGCCCCAGACGGCCACGGCCAGCAGCAACAGCCCCGGGAGTCCCAGCTCCGTCGCGGCCTGGAGCACCGCGTTCTCGGGATGAGTGAGCGTGTTCGGGTTGGGCTCGGACTGATAGCGGGGGAACGCCGCCTCGAAGGCGCCGCGTCCCATGCCCAGCACGGGGAACTCCAGCGCGGCCCGAGCCATCATCGGCCACAGCGACACCTTGGACTGGCCCAGCTTCTCCAGGCTGTCCGCGGAGCGAGCCTCGGCCCAGAGCTGGTCCACCGCGACGTATGCCCCCACCGCCAGCACCGCCAGCAGGCCCAGCAGGGCGGCGGTGCTCCGGGCCCATCGAGGCGCGCCGCCTTCGCGACGCTGACGCACCAGCCACAGCATCAACAGCGCCTGGCCGAAGAGGAAGAAGACGATGCCACCGCGCGACAGCGACAGCACGACGCCCAGGCCACTGGCCCCCGCCGCCAGCGCGAAGGGCAGCGCCTTCGAGCGGGGACGCGTGGTGAGGGCCAACCCCACGCCCACCGAGGCCGTAAGCCCGAGGAAGCCCGCGAGGTGGTTGGGGTTGGCGAAGAACGTCACCAGCGTGGGCCGCGCATGCACCCAGGGCCGCAGCCCGAAGAGGGAGTGCACGCCGAGCAGTCCATGGCCCAGGCCGACCACGACGACCGCCGCGCCACTGAAGGCCACCACCGCGAGCAGGCGCCGACGGCTGTCCCGGGCCCGGCACACTTGGACGGCGGCGAGGAAGGTCAGCAGATAGGCGAGGTGCTTGGACAGCTCGCGCCACGTGGCCGAGGGGTCCAACGACACGGGCCGGGCCCCCGTGAGGCCCAGCGGCTCCAACGCGAACTCGCGCAGCGCGGCGGCCTCCGGACTCAGCACGCGCAAGAGGCCCTGCGGCAGCGGAACGAGCTGCACCGCGCACAGCACCACGCTCGCCGCCAGGGGTACGGCCAGCAAGGGGAAGCGCAACGACTGGCCCTGGCGACGGGCTCCGATTCCCGCCAGCACCGCCGCCGCGCCCGCGAGCCCCATCAGCGGCCAGGACACCCACCGCGCCGCGCCGCCGAGCGCCAGCGGACACACCACGACGAGCGCGGCCAGGGCCGCTTCAGCGAGCCGGGTGTACCGGGAGCAGCTGCGATACGAGGAGGCCATTCGGGGCGAGGGCGGTGAGTATGACACGGGCCTCGAAGGCCTCTCCTTTCCAGCCCGTGTTCCCCCTGCCTGGTGGCTGACAGAGCCGGCAGGCGCGGAGCCGGTGGGGCCCACTGCGCGTGACTGTCGGGCGCCGGAAGCCGCCTTGCCCCAGGGACTCAAGGCCCCAGGCTCGCCAGCCCACCGTTCCCGGCCACGCCGAGCGAGCGGGCCCGCCCGGCATCCATTCATGCACGCCCGGGCCCGGAGTTGGCTTGCATCCGGAAGACCTTCTGGCATGTTCGCCGCACCCATGCGCCGCTTCCTCCTCACCGCCGCCCTCCTCTGCTCCACCCTGTCCGGACTCACCGGCTGCAAGGGGGCCTGCCGCGAGCTGTCCGAGAAGCTGTGCGACTGCTCCATCAACTCGGTGGAGAAGGAGCTGTGCCTCCAGGACGCCGCTCAGGAAGAGAGCCGCGTGGAGCCCACGCCCGAGGATGAGGTCATCTGCGAGGCGAAGCTCGAGGGCTGCGACTGCAAGAAGATTGAGACCCCCGAGGGCAAGCGCGAGTGCGGCATCGCCCGTGAGGGCGGCATCGACTGACTCGGGTGGCTCAGGCCCCCGGCACCACGGGCTTCGTCGTCACGGCCCCATCCGCGTCCACCCAGGGCTGAAGCGCCTTGCGCACCCGGGAGCGAAGCGGCGTCTCGACATACCGGTGCACCAGCACGGACGTAGGCACCGCCAACAGCAGCACCGAGCCCAGCCAGCCCAGCGGCGTGTTCAGGTCCACCCAGGGCGACAGCACGCGCTCCAGCTTCATGGCCGCCTCGCCCGCGGGGTACTGGAGCAGGTACAGCGCGTAGCTCGCCGCCCCCAGGTGCACCACCAGCGGGCGTGACAGCCCCCAGCCGGTCTCTTATACACA